>DASYCF010000698.1:0-4641 GCA_036500365.1 Byssovorax sp. | reverse complement strand
ACCCCCGTGTCGGCGACGTAGAGGTTGTCCTTGTCGTGCACGCGGCCCCGCTCGTCGACCACGCCGTCTTCGGGCTTGCGGCTCATGCGCGTGGAGCCGAACGCGTGGTTCGCCGCGGTGATCGTGTCGCGCGGCACGATGCGCCGCTCGCGGAGGAACGCGTCGGACTCGGCCTTCGTCGAGAGGAGCTCGGGCACGCCGTGCAGGCCGGGCAGGATGCCGATCGCGCCGCTCGCCCAGCAGATGTCGCTCAGGATGCCGAGGCCGCGCTGGAAGACCTCCATGTCGTCGTTCGCGAATTCGAACTTGAGGTCCGGATCCCAGCCCTTGCGCTTGGCCTTGACGGTTCCACTCGAGTGCTCGGTCGCGATGATGACGTCGAAGGGGGCCATCCGCTTGTAGTCGCGGAGGTGCTTTTGGTAGTCGTGGCCGAGCCCGGGCAGGCGCGCGGCGAGCACGGCGGGGGGCGACCAGAGCACCTCGAACTTCATGCCTTCGGCGATGTGATGGAGGGAGTGGTATCCCTGCGTCGCGCCCTTCCACGGGTCGATCACGTCCTCGTACACGGCCATGATCGCGAGGCCGGGGTGGAGCTGGAGCTCGGCGCCGAGGTATTTCCCCGAGAGGCCGCTCCGCTGGAGGATGACGGGGGTCGCCATGCAGCCCGCCGCGAGGACGACAGTCTTCGCGCGGGCGCGGAACGAGTGCACCTCTTCGTTCGTGAACGGCGTGACGACGTGGCCCGTCATGCCCGTCGCCCTCCGGCCGTCGAACGTCACGTGCTCGGCGCGGACGCTCGTGTAGACGCGCGCGCCGGCGCGGATCGCCGCCGGGACGTAGGAGACGTCGGTCGATTGCTTGGCGCCGTTGCGGCAGCCCGTCATGCACTCTCCCGAGCCCTTGCAGCCCTTGACGTTTCGCCACGTGGGGCCGCTGGAGATGCCGAGCGCGTCACACCCCTTCTTGAAGCGCAGGTTGCGCTCACCCTGAATGGCCTCGTCCGTGGGGCCGACGTTCAAGAAGCGCTCGACGCGATCGTAGTGCGGGTCGAGCACCTCGCGCGTCAGCGCGCGCGTGCCCGAGCGCTCGGCCCATTTGTCGAACACGAAGGCGGGAGAGCGCGCGCAGATCGCCGAGTTGATGAGCGAGCCGCCGCCGAGCGCGATGGCCTGCATCGTCGGCACGAACAGCGTGCCTCGCGCGACGCGCGCGCCGCCCTCGCGCAGGGTGCGGTGGAGCGACAGGCCTGCTTCCTGCGTGAAGTCCCTCTTGCCGAACGGAGGGCCCTCCTCGAGCAGCACGACGTCGCGCCCGGCCTCCGCGAGCTCCTTCGCGACGACGGCGCCGCCAGGCCCTGAGCCGACGACCAGCACGTCGCAATCGATCTCGAGATCTCCGGTGTAATCGGCGAAGATCTTCACGCCGCCGTGCGGATCGGGCTCGACCTCGACGCGGTCGACGACGGGGAGCGGCGTATTCACGCGGCCGCCGCGTGCGCCGCGAAGGGCGAGGGCTCGAGGCGCATTCCCATCGATCGGGCGACGTCGGCGTTGGCGAGGTAGCCCATCGTCAACATGGTGCGCATCGAGAGGAACGCGACGCGGAGGAAGTACACGTCGCTCGCGCGGAGCTTGTCGAGGAAGCGCATGCGGTCCTCGTGCGCGAGGCGCGTGAAGCGCGCGCGGCGCGGCCCGAACAGCCACGGTCCGTGCTCGAGGAGCACGAAGAGCAAGCGAACGAGGACGCGCGACGCTTGCGTCATGCGACCGAGGTAATCGTCCATGTAAGCGACGAGCCCCGCGTCGTTCCCCGAGACGGGGATGGGACCGCCCGCCGGAAAGAACGCGTCGGAGCAGGCGCCGATCACCGCCTGCTCCTTGCGCGAGAGCATCTTCGCGTCGGGCAGGCGCGGCGGGGGATAGCCGAGCAGCGTCGCGCGGACGACGACGAGCGCGAGCGCCGCGCCGATGGCGAGCGCGACGAGGGGGATCACGAGAGGCATCATGGGTCGACTCCGGGGCTCGAAGAGGGGAGCTGCGCGGCGCCACCCCTCGGCTGCTCCTGCGCGCCGAGCATGGCGGAGAGCGCCTCGAGC
This sequence comes from Byssovorax sp., assembly GCA_036500365.1. Lineage (GTDB taxonomy): Bacteria > Myxococcota_A > Polyangia > Polyangiales > Polyangiaceae > DASYCF01. Next base: position 2,546 of record DASYCF010000698.1, on the reverse strand, counting down.
AGCGTCGCGTCGACGCGTTTGTAGAAGGCGGCGAGCTCGGCCTCGGCCGCGGCGGCGTCGCGCCGCTCGACCGCGTCGAGGACGCGCTCCATGACGGTTTGGTAGTCGGGCGGGATGAACGGGAGGGTCGTGTTGATCTGGCGCTGGAGCTCGCGCATCGGCCCCCAGAAGCCGTTCGACAGCCAGACGGCAGGCCAGATGGCGCTCGCGCCCACGAGCGCCTTGAAGAGGTCGAGGTCGTTGTCGACGTGCGCGACGGCGTCGTTCGCGAGAGACGGCGCGCGGTCGAGCGTCGCCCGGGCGAGGGCGAGGCCGCGGCGATCGCCATAGAGCGCGGCGAGGCGCACGGCCTCGCACGCGAGGAGCGTGCGCACGCGAAGCAGCTCCCGGGCGAGCGCGTCGGCCGGGCGATCGAAGCGGCCGGCGAGCACGTACCAGGGCAGGAGCGCCGGCGTCCCCTCGCGCCGGAAGTCGAGCACGCGGGCGCCGGAGCCGCGCTTGCTCATGACGACGCCCAGCCCCGTCAGGTAGCGGAGCGCCTCGCGCACGGTGCTGCGGCCGCACGAGAACTCGGCGGCGAGCTCGCTCTCCGACGGGAGGCGGAGGCCGACCGGATACGCGCCCGCGACGATGCGCCCCAGCACCTGGTCGGAGACGCGTCGGACTTCGCCCGCTGGAACCATGTCCGATATATTAGTCTGACAACTTCATGTGCGCAAGTTGATTCGCAGTTGTTTTCCTCGGATCTTCCGGGTTTTGAACCCACCCGGGTTGAGGCTCGCCCGACCCGGGTTGAGCTTCGCCCCCGGAAACCTACCCCTGGCCTCGCTCCCATCCCCGAGGGCGGTGGCGGCCGGGCGCGCTTGACGCACACGCGGTCACCGATGAACGGCTCGGGGCATGCGCGGGCACCCCGGGGAGCGGCTCGTCGCTGTCGCCGCGTCGACGTACGCGGCCGCGCTCGTCGTGCGCGGGCACGCATTTTTCCTGCGACCCTATGCGACCTGGCTCAGCGTCGACGAGGGGTACATCTCGGCGTTCGCGCTGCGCCTCCTCGAGGGGCACATGCTCCCGTACGTCGACGCGATCTCGCAGCGCGGCCCGCTCCTCTACTGGTTCGCGGCCGCCGCCGCCGCGTTCGACCGGTCGAGCTTCGCGCCGATACGCGTCCTCGCCTGCTTGGTCGCGGTCGCGACGACGCTCCTCACGTTCGCCGCGTGCGCGCGCGGGCGGCGGCCGATCGCCGGCGCGATCGCCGCGCTCGCGTACCCCATCGGCTCGATGACGCTGGACGTGCCGCGCGCGGCCATGGGCTACAACGGGGAGGTCGCGTCGCTCCCGTTCGCGATGGGCGCGCTGCTCGCGCTCGTCGCCGGCCTCGACGCCGACGCCCCCGCCGCCCTCGCCGTCGCCGAACCCCGTGACGCGGCTGACGAACGTGCGGCTGCGCCGAGCCGCTTCGCCCCGCGCGCCGATCGCGTCGACGTGCGCCTCGTCGCGCTCGCGGGCGCGCTCGCGGCATCGGCAGCGCTCGTGAAGCAGCTCGCGTTCGCGTTCACGCTGCCGCTCTTCGCCTGGACGATCGCGGCGGCGCTCGCGCGCGAGGGAGCCGGCGGCGCTCGGTCCGTCGATCGCGCGCGCGCCCCCGTCGCGTTCGTGGCGGGCTTCGCGGCGCCCCTCGCCGCCGTCACGCTCGTCTATGCGGTCGCGGGGCACCTCGACGCGCTCGTGTATTGGACGATCACGTACAACGCGACCGTCTACATGGCGCCGTTCACGCGCGCCGGGGCCGTCGCGTTCCTCACCGGCTTCGTCGACTCGTACCCGCTCCAGCTCACGGCGGGCGCGGCGCTCGTGGCGGCGACGCTCGCGCCCGTCGCCGCCGCCGCCGTCAGCGGCTCGGCGCACCGCGTCGCTCGGGCCTTCGACGCGCGCGGCCTCGACGTCACCGCGGCGCTCGGCGCCATCGCGTCGCTCGCCGCGGCGCTCGCGAGCCTCCGCGCCAACCACAACTACCTGGCGTATTGCATCCCGTGGTTCGGGCTCGTCCTCGGCCTCGCGATGGAGCGGCTCGCGTCGCGCACGCCGGCCGGCTTCACGCGCGCGCTCACGCTCCTCGTCCCCGTCGCGGTGCTCGCCGCGTTCGGCGTGTCGGAGCGGCTCGGCACGTGGCGACGCGAGCGGGCGAACGGGGTCTTCGGCGATCCCGCCCGTGATCCGGTGTGCATCTACGTGAAGGCGCACTCGCGGCCGGGTGACGCGCTCTTCACGTGGGGCTTCTCGGCCGAGTACGTCGTCGGCTGCGCGCGGCGGCCCGCGTCGCGCTTCGTCTTCTCGGCGCCCGTCGCCGGCTGGGTGCCGTATTTCGAGACGACCATCGGCGAAGAAGATCGGCTGGCCGCGCCGCACAGCCATGAGCAGCTCCTCGCCGACCTCGAGGAGACGAAGCCGCCCGTCGTCGTCGACGCGCCCGAGGCGCTCGCCGGTCGTTCGATGCGGCGCTACCGCGACCTCGCGGCGTACCTCGACGCGCACTATTGCCTCGC
>DASYCF010000697.1:0-3520 GCA_036500365.1 Byssovorax sp. | reverse complement strand
ACCGCGCGCGAGATCGGCCCCGCCCACCTCGCCTCGACGCCTGCCTCGAGCGCCGCGCCGATCGCGCCGCGCGCGCGCTCGAGCCGCGCCAGCGCCGCCGCGGTCATGCGCCGGTCAGCTCGATCTCCAGCCAGAGGTTGCGCTCCTGGCCCGGCGCCGCCTCGAGCAAGCGCTTGCCCGTGTTCAGCGCGTCGCCGGGACAGCTCCACGGCTCGAGGCACACGAAGTCGCGCCCCTTCAACGACCAGACGACCCAGTGGCCGAGCTCGCTCGAGCCGCGCACGACGACGCGCGCGCCGTCGGGGAAGCCGAGCGACGCCTCGTTCGAGCCGTGATCGAGCAGGTGCAGATCGACCTCGCCCGCGGCGAACGCGAAGCCGGTGAACGGCACCTCGCGCTTGGCTACGTTGTCGAACGCCCGCGTCGCCTTCGTCGGCACGTCGAGCTTGGGCTTGTCGGCGTCGGCGACGGCGAAGTACGGGTGCACGCCGAAGCCGAACGGCATCGCCGTCGCGCCCTCGTTGAGGACGCGCACGTCGAGGCGGAGCTTGGCACCGGCGAGCGCGTACGCGACGTCGAGCGTGAAGCGCCAGGGCCACGACGCGAGCGTCTCGGCGCTCGAGGCGAGCCGCAGCGTGAGGCGCGCCGCGCCGTCGGTCGCGCGCGAGACGGCCTCCCACGGGAGCTGCCGCGCGAAGCCGTGCTGCCGCAAGATGCCGCTCGCGCCGCCGCGGCTCCACGCATCACCAGAGAGCTTGCCGGGCGAAGGAAACAGGATGGGCACGCCTCCACGGACGTTCGTCGAGGTGTCGAGGAAGCTCACGGGATCGAGGAAGAGGATCGACCGGCCGCGCACGGCGAACCCGGCGACCATCCCCCCGCGCGCCGGCGCGACCTCGACCTCACTCCCCGCGGAGTCGTCGCGGAGCCGCAGCGTGCGCAGCGCCCCGTCAGTCTCCTCGATCGAGAACATGGCCCCGCATCCTATGACGGTTCGCCCCATCGAGCCCCACAATCGCGCGCCTCCCCTGGGCCCGAATCTGGAACCTGGGACGAGCCGCCACCTGAGGTGGGCGATGCGGCGCCCGCCTCAGGGAGCGAGTTTGTAGCCGAAGCCGTAGACGGTGAGGATGTGCTGCGGTCGGTCGGGGCTCTTCTCGAGCTTCTTGCGCAGCTTCACGATGAAGTTGTCGACGGTGCGGTTCGAGGGTCCGCCGTCGATGCCCCACACCTTCTGCAAGATCTCTTCACGCGAAACCGGTTGGCCGCTCCGCTCGTGCAAGAGGCGGAGGAGCTCGACTTCGTAGAAGGAGAGCTGCTCCGTGTTCGCGCCGAGCTCGACCGAGTGGGCGGTCATGTTCACCTTCGCCTCGCCGACGGTCACGACCTCGGGCGCGGACTCGCTGGGGCGCGACGCGCGGCGGAAGAGGGCGCGGATGCGCGCGGTGAGCTCCGCCACGCTGAACGGCTTCGTCACGTAGTCGTCGGCCCCGGCGTCGAGCCCGCGGATCTTGTCGACCTCCTGGCTGCGCGCCGTGAGCATGATGATGGGTACGAACGGGTCGAGCCGGCGGAGCTCCTCGCACACCTTGAAGCCGTTGGTGTCGGGCAGCATCAGGTCGAGGAGGATGGCGTCGGGCCGCTCCTGCCGCGCCATCGCCACGCCGTCCTTGCCCTTGCTCGCGGACGCGACGGCGAAGCCCTCGAACTCGAGCGCGTCGGTGAGCCCCAGCACGATGTGGGGCTCGTCTTCGACGAGGAGGATCTTCTTCCGCGGCGGCGTCACGGCGATCGATTCCTACCACAGGCGCCGCACCTCGCGCCGGCGGGCCTCACTCGGCCGACGGGGCGGCGACGTTCTCGATCGCCTTGTCCGCGGGCTTGTCGGCGGGCTTGTCGGCGCCGCTCGCGCGCGTGAGCCCGGCGGTGCGCTCGAGGCCCTCGAGGCGATCGTTCGACTCACCGCGGAACTCGGCGAGCTCGCGCAGGATGGTCTCGATGTTGACCTCGTTCTTGAGGTTCACCTTGAAGTCGGTCTCGGCCGTGGCGCGATCCTTCGAGGCCTGGCGGTTCTGGCTCATCACGATGAGCGGCCCCTGGAGCGCGACGAGGATCGCGAGCAGCAGGTTGAAGAACACGTACGGGTACGCGTCGAACGGCTCCTTGCCGAGGAGGCCGGGCATGTTGACGATGAACCACACGCCGGTGACGACGCCGAGGCCGAGGATGAACATCCAGCTGCCGTTGAGCTCGGCCACCTTGTCGGCGAGGCGGTCGCTCCAGCGGAGGTTCTTCTCGAACTCCTCGACGACGTTCTTCGCCGCGCGCTCGCTGAGCATCGCGTTCGTCTCGCGCAGGCGATCGGCCATCGTGCGGAGGATGGCCATCGCGGCGCGCGGCCTCCGCTCGAGGTAGCTCGAGAGGGTCTCGCGCGCGAGCTCGAGGAGCAGCGCGTCGGTCGTGGCGAGCGCGCTCGCGCTGCGGGGCTTGTCGTCGAAGAGCGCGAGCTCGCCGAAGTACTCGCCGCGCGCGATGTCCTTGAGCGAGACGCGGCGGCTCGCCTCGCCAGGCAGGTGGATGTTCACGTGACCGTCGGCCACGATGTACATCTCGGTGCCCGCGCTCCCCATGTGGAAGATCATCTCGCCGGCCTTGAGGCGGCGCTCGATGAGCGTCGCGGCGAGCGGCTCGAGGTCGTCGGTCGAGAGGCCCTCGAACATGGGGATGCTCCGGAGGAGCTCGATGCGGTTCACCGCCCCGCAGTATCGCACGACCCGCCGCGGCCGGCGCCAGCGCGCGTGAAGCCCGCGGCGCAGCGTTCGTCGCTCCGCTGAGGCTCGACAGCCGTGGTCGCGACGGGCCCGGAGGGGCGAGTCGACGCCGCGTCGGCCGCGGTGGGCGATCACGGCGAGCTCGAGCGACTCGAGCAGCTGGCGCGCGGCGGCGAGGCGAGGAGCAGCCGGCCGACGCCTTGATGAACGTCGGCGACGCGACGCGCGCCGTCGTCATAGAGGAGCGCGAGGTTCGACACGCCCCGATGACGACGACGCTCGGATCGACGACCGGGCTTCGGGCTCGGGCTCGGGCGCGGGCTCCGATGAGGTCAAGTCGTGCCACCGATGCGCGAGTGACGCGTCAAGCGTGCCCCGCGAGTGTGCATGGAGCGCGCAACGTTGCCGTGGTGGTGACCGACTGCACCGATTGCACGATGCCGTTGACGGGCGCGCGCAACCGTCGACCTACACACCGGGGGTCTCGGCTCAACCATCCATGAGCGCGCGATAGGCCATCTGGTCGTCGTGCATCCGGAGAAACACCGCGTGCTTCCTCGCGTGGTAATCCGCCGCCTCGAGAGAGGGCGCGACGACGCCGGCGGCGCGGTTCATCGCGGCCATCGCGTCGAGGACGCTCGGCTGATCGCCCGACGCGACGGCGCCGAGGATGGCCGAGCCGAGGAGCACCGCCTCGGGCTCGGCGGGCAGGACGACGCGGCAGCCGGTCGCGTCGGCGTGCTCGCGCA
>DASYCF010000696.1:0-3385 GCA_036500365.1 Byssovorax sp. | reverse complement strand
GACCGACCGCCCGTACCTGCTCGTGGTCGGCCGGAACAGCGAGTACAAATGGCACGAGGGCGCGGTGCGCGCGATGGCCGCGCTCCGCGATCGCGACGCGGTGCTCGCGCTCGTGCAGCGCGTCGAGCACGGGGGAAACCTCGCCGACATCGCGCGATCGCTCGGCGTCTCGGATCGCGTGCGCTGGCTCGGCGGCTTGCCCGCGGACGACGTGCTCACGCTCATGCAGTGCGCGACCGCGCTCGTGCACCCCTCCACCGTCGAGGGCTTCGGCCTGCCCGTGCTCGAGGCGATGGCGTGCGGCACGCCGGTCGTCGCAGGCGAGGCGGGCTCGCTCCTCGAGATCACCGACGGCGCCGCGCTGCACGCGCCGCGCGACGTCGGCAAGCTCGCCGGCGCCATCGACGAGCTGCTCGCGGACGCGTCGATGCGCGCCGATCTGCGGGCGCGCGGCCTCGTGCGCGCGAGGGCGTTCTCGTGGGATCGCGTCGCGAACGAGACGCTCGACGTCTACCGCGACGCCATCCGTTGACCCAAAAATCGCCGCGGCGCGCAGAAAAATGCGGGCCGCGGGCGCCATCTTGTCGACGCGATCGATCGGCGCCGCGGCTCGAGAATTCGAGCACTTCGCCGTGGCCGCGTCCGACGCGTCGCGGGCGGCGACGGCGGCCCACGCGCAGCCGGCGCGCCTCCTCGCGAGGAAGCGTCGTCTGCGTTGACAAAACGGCACGAAACGGCGTGATCGACCGACTTGCCAGGGGCGCCGGCCTTCGGCAAAGTCCGCTCGGAATGGTCGCGTGGCTCGCCCGTTGAACACGGCGACCCGACCTCGCTCTCGGACACCATGCCCTCGACCTTCACTCGCCTCGCTCGAGCCGCCGCCGTGGCGGCTTGCCTCGCGCAGAGCTCCTTCGGCTGCGCGTCGCACTACATCCCCAACACCGACGTCGAAGACAACGGCGAGAACCGCGGCATCATCGCGTTCTGCGAGAAGTACCGCCGCGCGGTCGAGCGCAAGGACACCATCGAGCTCCTGCAGATGGCGTCGCCCCGCTACTACGAAGACGGCGGCAACGTCGATCCGTCGGACGACATCGACTACGCGGGCCTGCGTGACTACCTCTCGACGCGCTTCCTCGGCGTGACGGCGATCCGCTACGAGATCCGCTACCGCCGCATCGTGCGCGAGAACGAGCTGATCCACGTCGACTACACGTACACGGCGAGCTACCGCATCCCCGGCGCCAAGGGCTCCGAGTGGCGCCACAAGGTCGACGAGAATCGCCTGAACCTCGTCCACTACAAAGAGACGTACAACATCGTCGACGGCATGTAGACCGCGCGGCTTCGCGGCTCGTACTTCCGGCGGAGGTACTAGAAGCCGCAGGCGCGCATGCGGGGCTTGCCGAGGTAGCGGAGGGCGCGGCGCTTCGCGATCGCGTTGGTCAAGCGCTGCTCGGGCCACACGTCGCCCGCCTCGACGACCTCGGTGAGCGTCTTCACGTACGCGTCTTTGTCGCCCTTGAGGCAGTAGTACTTCGCGGCGAGCTGCAGCTTGCCCATGAGGAACTTGCCGCCCGTCATCTGGATGGCCTTGTCGAGCTCCTGCTTGCCTTGCTCCATCTCGGCCATCGGGCTCCGCGCGTGGTAGGCGCCGAGGGCGATGTGCCCCGAGCCGTGCATCACGCCGTCGTCGAGCTGGACCGCGCGCTCCATGATGCCGACGCCGATCCAGAGCTCGGCCACGGCGGCCGGCTCCTCCTTGATGACGTTCGTCTTGCTCATCCACGCGTTGCCGGTCCAGAAGAGGATCTCGGCGTCGTCCTTGTCGAACTGGGCGAGCCACGCCTTGAGCGTCGTGTCGTTCTTCTTCGCCGCCTCGAAGCCGGGGTGATGCATCTCGAGGAGCATGACGCCGTAGTGGATCGCGCGGTCGTAGGCGGCGCGCGCGCGCGCCTGCTCGTAGCGGTAGATCGGGCTCTGGTCGCCCTCGGTGTCCTCGGCCTGCTCCATCAGGTCCTCGATGAAGCCGAACGACGCGCCGGCCCACGACTTCGTGAGCATGAAGAGCGCGTCCTCGTTCTCGGGCGCGAGGTAGTGCATGCCCTCGAACTGCGCGATGCCCGCGAACGCGGCCGACTGCGCGACCTCGTAGTCGCTGATCGTGTCGACCGCCTGGGCGCCCTGGCGCGTGCCGGCGATCTGGCCGTCGAGGATCATCTGCTTGATGCAGCCGCTCGACGTGAAGGAGAGACAAGCAGCGATGGCGAAGGCGTACGCGCGGCGCATGACTCGGCCTTGTATACGAGTCGCGCCGTCCTTCCAAGCGCGCGGCCAGCGCGCCCGTGGGCGGCCAGGCTGCCTTGGACCTCGACGCACCGGGCGCGCGGCACCTTTCGCGGCGCGCCGTGAACGGGTAAAGTCCTGCATGCGCTCGTTTTCGAGGCCGTGGGTGCTCCCCGCCGCGCCGTCGCTCGCGGCGCTCGTCCTTTCGCTCGCCGGGTGCGTGTCCAACGTCACGGTGGAGCCGCCCACGCCGCCCGCCGCGCCTGCGGTGCAGGCGCTCGCCGCGGCCGCGCCGAGCGAGCCCTCGATGAACGCGCTGGTCGAGCGCGCGATGCCCGCGGTCGTGCTGCTCGTGTCCACGCGCGCCGACGGCAAGGTCACGTACGGCGCCGGCATGATCGTGCAGCCGTCGCTCGTCCTCACGAGTCGGCACGTCGTCGCCAACGCGAGGTCGATCCGCGCGATGCTCTACCGCGCCGGCCGCTCGACCTACACGCCGATGGACGGCGGCCTCTCGCGCTTCTTGTTCGAGAACCAGGCCGACCTCGTCGCGGCCGAGGAGGTCGCGGGCGACGACACGAGCGACCTCGCCCTCGTGCACGTCGCCGCCGACACGACCGGCGTGCCGCTGCTCACGCTCGCGACCGACGCCGTGAAGCCGGGCGACCGCGTGTTCGCGCTCGGTCACCCGCAAGAGACGGTGTGGTCGTTCACGCAGGGCGTCGTCGGCGCGATCCAGCAGGGCGCCATCCAGCACGACGCGATCGTGAGCCACGGCTCGAGCGGCGGGCCGCTCTTGAACACGCGCGGCCAGGTCGTCGGCATCAACGTGGCGAAGGTCGTGAGCGAGAACGACGGCCTCGCGTTCGCGCGGCCCATCGCGCTCGCGTCGCGCTACCTCGGCGAGAGCCGCCTCGCGCTCGCGCCGCTCGACATGTCGACGCCGGAGTCGTCGGCGGTGAGCTGCTGGCGCGGCCAGGAGATCGGCCGCGTCGAGGTGGGCGATTGCTTCGACTGGGACGACGCGTGGCGCCACGGGCTCGAGCTTCGCCAAGAGGCGATCCGCCTCGCGCCCGACGCCGCGACCCGCACGCGCATC
>DASYCF010000695.1:0-2733 GCA_036500365.1 Byssovorax sp. | reverse complement strand
AAGCGGTTGCGAAAGCCGATGAGCAAGAGCACGTGGATGAAGAGCCACGCGACCCAGGCGACGTAGCCCGAGAGCTTGACGCGACCGAAGTCCGCGACGGCGGCGGCGCGGCCGATGGTCGCGAGCGAGCCCTTGTCGACGTACACGAACGGCCTCCGCGGCTCGCCGCCGAGGTCGGCGCGGATGCACCTTACGGCGTGGCGGCCGCCTTGCTGCGCGGCGCCGGCGACCCCCGGGAGCATGCGGCCTCCGCCGACCTCGGACCCATCCTTCGCGAGCCATTTCGCGGCGGCGAGATCGCCGACGACGAACGCCTCCGGGTGCGCGGGCACGGCGAGCGACGCGTCGACGATCACGCGGCCGGCGCGATCGAGCGGGACGCCGAGTGATTTCGCGATCGGCGACGCGGCGACGCCGGCGGCCCAGAGCACGCACTTCGAGGCGATGCGCTCGTCGCCGATCGACACGCCGCGCTCGTCGATGCCCGTCACGAGCGCCTTGGTCCGCACCTCGCAGCCCATCGCCTCGAGCTGCGCGAGGGCCTTCGCGCGGAGCTCGGGGACGTAGGCGCTGAGCACGTCGGGCCCGCCCTCGAGGAGGATGACGCGCGCCTCCTTCGGGTCGATGCTGCGAAAGTCCCGGGCGAGGGTCTTGCGCGCGATCTCGAGCAGCGCGCCCGCGAGCTCGACGCCCGTCGGCCCGGCGCCGACGACGACGAACGTGAGCCACGCGCGGCGCGCGTCGGCGTCGGCCTCGCGCTCGGCGGCCTCGTAGGCGAAGAACACGCGCTTGCGGATGCGGAGGGCGTCCTCGATCGATTTGAGGCCCGGCGCGTCGGGCTCCCACGCGTCGTGGCCGAAGTACGAGTGCGTCGCGCCGCTCGCCAAGATCAGGTAGTCGTACGCGACGTCGCCACCGTCGAAGAACACGCGCTTGGCTCCGAGGTCGACGCGCGTGACCTCGGCGAGCCACACCTCGACGTCGCGCTGCCGGCGGAGCACGTGGCGGATGGGCGTCGCGATGTCGGCCGGGTTCAGGCCGCCGGTCGCGACCTGGTAGAGGAGCGGCTGGAAGACGTGATGGTTCTTCCGGTCGAGCAGCGTGACCGACACGTCGACGTCGGCGAGCGCCTTCGCCGCGTACAGCCCGCCGAAGCCGCCGCCGACGATGACGACGCGCTTGCGAGCGCGGGTCAGCGCGGCTTCTTGAGCCACTCGTTCATGAACCGCGCGCTGTTGTCCCATCCGTCGCGCACCTGCTTCTCGGCGGTCGACTCGATGAGGCCGCCGACGCCGAAGACCTTCGCCTCCAGCAGGATCTTCACGACGCGGCGGACCTTTCCCTCGCCGTGCGGCTCGGCGCGGACGGTGCCGTCCTGGATCAGCTTGCCCTCGAGCGCGCTCGGCTTGAACTTCCAGCTGTACTCCTTCTTCGCGCGATCGAAGACGCCGGTCTCTTCGTAGCGGAAGTTCGAGCCGAAGAGCTTTTGGATGGCGCCCGGCACGTTCATCTTCGGCATGCCGCGCGCCTTGCGCCGGATCTCGGTGTCGGTCTCGGTGAGCTCGAGGACGTCGAACTCCGGGAAGCCGAGCGACTCGCGGTAGAGCTTCGTGTTGAACTCCTTGTCGAAGAAGATCTTCCAGAAGGTGTCGACGTCGCAGGCGATCTCGTGCGCGAGGTGGATGGTCGGCATGTCCCGCCGGTCTTATCCCTTCTCGCCGCGCACCGAAAGCGCGGCCTATCGCGGCGAAATCGGGCGAGCGAAAAAAGTTGAGCCGTGGGCGTCGAGGGCGTCGACTACAGGGAGAGGTCCGCTTTGCCTGCCTTGCTCAAGCTCGTCCCGCGCCCGGCGTCCGAGGCGCCGCCCGCGTCCGGGCCCGAACTCCGGAGCCGTCGGCGGTTCGCGGGCGACGACGCGGCGCTCGGGCGCGCGTTCCTCGATCGGGAGCCGGCCGCGCGCGAGGCGCTCTACGCCCGCTACGAGGGCCACGTGCACCGCGTCCTCTATCGCGTGCTCGGGTTTCGCGCCGACCTCGCCGACCTGCACCACGACGTCTTCGTGCGCGCGCTCGTGTCGCTGCCGAAGCTCGAGGACCCAGGCGCGCTCAAGGCGTGGCTCACGTCGATCACGGTGCACGTCGCGCACTCGGCGATCGCGTCGCGAAAGCGCCGCTCGTGGCTCTGGTTCTTGCCGAGCGACGCGCTGCCCGACGTCGACGCCGCCGTCGCGCCGCCCGACGTGCGCGACGCCCTCCGCGCGACGTACGCCGCGCTGGAGCAGCTCCCGGCCGACGACCGCATCGCGTTCGCGCTGCGCTACATCGACGGGATGGAGCTCACCGAGGTCGCCGCCGCGTGCGACACCTCGCTCACCACGATCAAGCGGCGCCTCGCGCGGGCCGCGCACCGCTTCGAGATCGAGGCGAGGAAGCACGCCGCGCTCGCCGTCTGGCTGGAAGGAGGTGCTCGATGGAGCAATCTCGGCGAACGCTGACCGAGCTCGGGCGGCACGTCGCCGAGCTCCAGGACAGCCGCGCGCGCGTCGAGCGTGACGGCTCCGCAGGGCGCGCGCGCTTCCTCGCGGCGGCGTCGGCGCACGACGCGCGCGGGGCGAGCGCCAAGGGCGAGGCGCGGCGAGCGCGGCTCTTCGCGTCGCTCGCGGCGGCGGCGGTGCTCTGCGCGGCGCTCGTCGTCGTGTTCGCGCGCGGGCACGAGGCGCTGCGGTTCGAGCTC
>DASYCF010000694.1:0-9267 GCA_036500365.1 Byssovorax sp. | reverse complement strand
CGTGTACCTCGGCGTGAAGCGGTCGGCGGGCGCGCGCGTCGCGATCAAGGTGCTGTCGAGCGAGAGCGCGCGCGATCCCGACACGCTCGAGCGGCTGTTCCTCGAGGCGCGCGCCGTGAACTCGATCTCGCACCAGGGCATCGTCGGCGTCATCGACCTCGCGAAGCTGCCCGACGGGCGGCCCTACATCGTGATGGAGCTCGTCGACGGGCCGACGCTGCGGGCGATCCTGCGCGACCATCCGCTGCCACCGCTCGCGGGCATCGTGCAGGCGGTCGGCGACGTGCTCGCGGGGCTCGCGGCGGCGCACGCGATCGGCATCGTGCACCGCGACCTCAAGCCCGAGAACGTCGCGTTCGCGTCGAGCGGGCGCGCGAAGCTGCTCGACTTCGGCATCGCGAAGGTCACGCGGTCGATGCCCGGCGCCGTCATCCCGCGCACGGTCACCGGCATCGCGCTCGGCACGCCGGACTACATGGCGCCCGAGCAGATCGTCGGCCGCCAGATCGACGGCCGCGCCGATCTCTATGCCGCCGGCGTCGTCCTGTTCGAGGCCATGACCGGGCGGCGGCCGTACCACGCGAAGAGCGACCTCGAGATCATGAAGCGCCACCTCGAGGCGCCGATCCCCGACCCGCGCGAGAAGCGCCCCGACCTGCCCGCGCCGCTCGCGGCGGTCATCGTGCGCGCGCTCGCGAAGTCGCCGCTCGACCGCTACGGCAGCGCGAAGGCGATGGGCCACGCGCTCGCCGAGGCGTCCGCGAGCATCCCGCGAGCGCAGTGGAAGCCCCTCGCCGACACCATCGCGCTCCGCTCGCCATCGCCGCCTGCGCCGCCGAAGAAGCTCGGCTGGCTGCGGCGCCTGTTCGGTGGTTAGGGCGCGTGCGCCAGGTCGAGCTCTGCACCGAATGACTCGACGCGAACGACCTCATCGTCGGAGTGGGTCCCGAGGCGGGTGCACGAGCCAGAGGTGCCCGATGCCGGCTTTCGCGTAGTGCCGCATCTTCTTGCCGCGATCGTGCTTCTCTGTCGACGGCGACAGGATCTCGCACACCCAATCCGGCGCCAGCGTGAAGAACGGGACATCCGCCATTCGAGGCATGTGCTCCACCCGCCACGCGGCGACCCGGACCGCCACGGCCGTGACCGAACCGCGGCAGAGGCTCGAACCAGCTCTGACCGACCGTGCGCTCGAAGTGAGCGTCACGGGGAGTCGTACTCGAGGCCTCCCTCGGAGGCCCGCGTCGGCGGCGACGTGTCCTTCCAGAACAGCGAGAGGTCGAGCTCGATCGCCTCGAACGGCTCGGCGTGCACGACGTCGTCCTCGGTGAAGGTCCCCAGGCTGAGCCAATCCCGCTCCTGGCGGCGGTAGACCTCGAGCATGCGGCGACGCGGATGCACCAACCACACGTGTGACACGCCGAACGCCGCGTAGGCGCGCATCTTCCTGGTGCGATCGAGCTTCTCGGTCGATGGCGACAGCACCTCGCACACCCAGTCGGGCGAGATCGAGAGGAACGCCTCGTCGGGCACGACCGCCATCGTTTCGCGCCGCCATCCCGCGATGTCGGGTACGACGATCTGGCCCTGGAGATGGACCTCGGGCTCGATGATGATGATCCAGCCTCCGGGGCCACCGCGCCCGCGATCGAACGGACCCATCAGCTCGTGGCCGATCGCCGTCGCGACTCGGTTCGCGGGGCTGGCCGGTCGCGGCGACAGGAACAGCTCGTCGTCGAGGATCTCCGCCACCACGTGCTCGGGGGCGTCGAGCACGTCCTGATAGGTGGCCGCCTTCTTCTCGCCCATGCCGCAAGGCTACCGCGCCGGCCTGACATCGCCTACGCGTGCTATCTACGGCTACCGCCGATGAGCACCCCCGCGCAGATCAAGGCTACTCGCGAAAAGAACTACCAGGACTGGTACCTCGAGGTCATCGCCGCCGCCGACCTCGCCGAGAACAGCGACGTGCGCGGGTGCATGGTGATCAAGCCGTGGGGCTACGCGCTGTGGGAGAACATCCAGCGCACGCTCGACACGATGTTCAAGGACACCGGGCACCAGAACGCGTACTTCCCGCTGTTCATCCCGGTCAGCTACCTCGAGAAGGAGGCCGCGCACGTCGAGGGCTTCGCGAAGGAGTGCGCCGTCGTCACGCACCACCGGCTCATCGCAGGGCCGAACGGCGGGCTGATCCCCGACCCCGCCGCCGAGCTCGAGGAGCCGCTCGTCGTCCGCCCCACGAGCGAGACGATCATCGGCGCCGCGTTCGCGAACTGGGTGCAGAGCTACCGCGACCTGCCGCTGCTCATCAATCAATGGGCGAACGTCGTCCGCTGGGAGCTCCGCACGCGGCTCTTTTTGCGCACGACCGAGTTCCTCTGGCAGGAGGGCCACACCGTGCACGCGACGGGCGACGAGGCGCGCGAGGAGACGATGCGCATGCTCGACGTCTACGCGACGTTCGCCGAGGGCTGCCTCGCGATGCCCGTGCTCCGCGGCCCGAAGACGGACAGCGAGCGCTTCCCCGGCGCCGTCGACACGTACGCGATCGAGGCGATGATGCAGGACCGAAAGGCGCTCCAGGCGGGCACGTCGCACTTCCTCGGCCAGAACTTCGCGCGCGCGAGCGGCATCAAGTTCCACACGAAGGACGAGACCGAGGAGCTCGCGTGGACCACCTCGTGGGGCGTGTCCACGCGCCTCGTCGGCGGCCTGATCATGACCCACGCCGACGACGACGGCCTCGTGCTGCCGCCGCGCATCGCGCCGGCGCACGTCGTCATCCTCCCGATCTTCCGCGGCGACGACACGCGCGCCGCCGTGACCGAGTACGCGCACGCGCTCGCGAACGAGCTCCGCACGAGGTCGTACGCGGGCCGCGCGATCGAGGTCGAGCTCGACCAGCGCGACCTCCGCGGCGGCGACAAGGCGTGGGAGTGGGTGAAGAAGGGCGTCCCGCTGCGCGTCGAGATCGGACCGCGCGACGTCGAGGCCGGCGCCGTGACGCTCTACGCGCGCGACAAGGGCCCGAAGGACCGCGAGAACGTCGCGCGCGGCGAGCTCGTCGCCACGATCGCCGATCGCCTCGCCAAGATGCAGGACGCCCTGCTCGCGCGCGCCCGCGCCTTCCGCGACGCCAACACGAAGGTCTTCACCGACCGGAAGAGCTTCGACGCGTTCTTCACGCCGAAGAAGGGCGACGAAAAGCCCGAGATCCACGGCGGCTTCGCGCTCGCGTCATGGTGCGGCAAGGCGACGTGCGAGGCGACCATCAAGGACGCCCTCAAGGTCACGATCCGCTGCCTGCCGACCGGCGGCTTCGACGGCGCGCCCTGGGCCCCTGCGCTGACCGAGGCGGGGCCGTGCATCGTGTGCGGCGAGGCGAGCACGTCGCGCGTCGTCTTCGCGAAGTCCTACTGACGGGCTCGCGCCGAAGGCTACCGCGCGCATGTTCAGCCAAAGCGCTTCCGGTGGCGGGCGTTCCCGGCTACGGTAAGGGATCGCCTTGCCTCCATCGAAGCTCGACGAGATCGTGGAAGAGATTCGCTCTCTGGCGGAGGCTGATTTCGCCTTCGTGCTCACGCGGCGCGGCCGGCTCATCACGGTCGAGGCCCCGCAGGACATGCCCGAGGCCGGGCGGATGCGCCTCACGAAGGCCGCGAAGCCGCTCCTCGGCACGACGCAGACGGTGCAGCTCACGCTCGCCCGGCAAGACCTCGTGCCGTACGGCGGCGCGGCGCCGGTCGACGTGTACCTCGCCGTCGCGCGGGAGCAGGCGATCCTGTGCGTGGTGATGTCGACCTGGGCCGACAAGCGCCCGATCATCCCCGCCATGCTCGAGGGCATCGCGCTGCTCGAGCCCGTCCTCGATCGCAAGCAGGGCGGCGGGATCCCGGCGGCCGCAGGCCGGGCGCGATCTCCCACGCGCGTCGCGCCGCGCACGTCGCCGCCGCCGCCAGGGCTCACCATCACGGCGCCGTCGCGCCCGCCGACGCGCGCGCCGGCCGCGCCGACGAAATCGCGTCGTCGCGGCGCGATGAGCGGCCTCGTCGGCCTGATCGGCGGCGTGCCCACGGCGAGCTCGTCGCTCGAGAAGGCGCCCGTCATCCAGAACGCGCCGACGCCCGCGCCGCCGCGCGGCGAGTCGATCCCCGACATCCGCGTGGGCGAAGCGGCGCTCGGCCGCGAGTCGCTCGCCGCCATCGAGCGCGAGCTCCACGGCAGCTCGCTGCCGGACATCGTCGTCGGCGAGGGCCGCCTCGGCCTCGCCTCGCTCGAGGCGATCGACGCGGCGTCGCGCGCGCCGGTCGCGTCGGCGCCCGACCACGTGCGCGTCGAGCTCACGAGCATGAGCCGCGGGAGCGTCGACGACATCACCCGGGCGGAGGCGGAGCTCGCGGCGCGCGAGGCAGCCGGCGTCCTCGCGCCCGACGAAGAGGCGCGTTCGCCGCGCATGACGAACCCGTGGGCCGAGGCGCCGCTCGACTCGAAGCGCGCGGTCGAGGCGGCGAAGCGAACGCGCGGCGCGCTCCCGCCCCGCGTCACGCTCAAGCTCGAGGCGCTCGACGAAGACTTCGAGGCCTCGCTCGTCGAGGAGCTCGACGCGATCGTGAACCCGGCCGCCGCTCCCGAGCCGCTGTTCGAGTCGCCGCCCCCCGAGCCGGATCCCGCCGCGGCGCCCCCGATCCCCGAGGGCGGAGGCGCGGCGTCGCCGCGAAACCCGCGCGCGAGCTACGAGATCTGGCGCGAGGCGCTGACGGCGCAGCTCGACCGCGATCCGCCTCGCCGTAAGACGCGCTGAACGCCGCCTGCTCGCTCGAAAAGCCGAGCGCGCCGCCCGCCCTGGGCTACGGTTCGCAGCGGAGGGACGCGAGATGACGGACGACGAGATGGCCTCGCTGAAGTCGCGGATCAGCAGCCTGCAGAAGGTCTATTTCGTATTGTTCATCGGGAGCCTCGCCGTGCTCGCGTTCGAGTATCTCGTGCTCCGCAACCCGCTGACCATGGTCGTGTGGGTGCTGATGCTCGGCGGCGCCGTCGCGACGCGCCTCTACCGGAACTCGCTCGTCAACAAGTACAACGCCGAGCTCGACGGCCGGCTGTCGTAGACGTCAGCTCGCGAGCGCCGCCGCCGCGGCCGCGAGCCAATCGGCGCGCGCGGGGAGCCGCCCCTCGGCGTGCTCGGGGCGACCGCCGCCCCGCCCGCCGGCGGCCTGCGCGGCGCGCTTCAAGAACGCGCCGCAGTCGAACGTCGCGTCGGCCGCGCGCGAGGCGAGGACGGGCGTCGCGTCGTCGTCCTTGCCGGCGAGCAGCGCGACGCCGCCGGGGCGCTGCGTGATGCGCGTCGCGATCGCGCGCAGCACCTCGATCGGCGCGTCGTCGACGACGGCGGTGATCGGTGCGCCCGGGATCGCCGCGGCGACCAGCTCGGCGGCGATCGACTCGGCGACGCGCCCGCGCGCCTTGCCGAGCGCATGACGAGCGCCGTCGAGCTCGCGCCTGAGCTTGTCGACGGCCGCGTGCACGTGGTCGGGCCCGCACGTGAACTGCTTGCCGAGCGCGCGGAGCACGCCCGCCTCGCCGAAGAGCTCGCCGCGCGCGCGCGTCCCGGCCGAGAAGCTCACGCGCGCCTTGCCCTTGTAGCGTTCGATGCCCGTGACGCGCACGAGGCCGATCTGCGCCGTGCGCGTGACGTGCGTGCCGCCGCACGGCGTGACGTCGAAGTCGCCGACCACGACGACGCGCACGTGGTCGGTGACCTTGGGCCTGCGACGCAGCGGCAGCGTCGCGAGCTCGGCCGCCTCGGGGAAATAGGCCCGCACGGTCACGTCGTCGTCGATCACCGAGTTCACGAGCGCCTCGGCGGCGGCGACCTTCGCCTCGTCGACGGTCTCCTTGTCGAGGTCGATCGTGCACGCCGCCTCGCCGAGGCGCGCCGAAACGGTGGCGCCGCCAGCGACGTCCTCGAGCGCGCGCGAGAGCATGTGCTGGCCCGTATGGAGCGCGGAGTGGGCGCGGCGCCGCGCGCGGTCGATCGTGCCCGCGACCTCGGCGCCGATGTCGGGCAGCGCGCCCTCGAGCCGATGATGCACGACGCCGTCATCGTCGACCTGCACGTCGACGACGCGCGCGCCCGCGAGCTCGCCGTGATCGGCCATCTGCCCGCCGCCCTCGGGGTAGAACGCCGAGCGATCGAGCACCACCGAGGGCGCGCCGCCGAGAGCGCCGTGCGCGACGACGCACGCCGTGAACGCGAGCAGGAGCGAGTCGTCGTGATCGAGCCGGTGCGTCGCGGTCATCGGCGTCGATTACCACGCCGCCGCGGACGCGCCCCGGCTCACCTCGCGAGGGCGGGCAGCACGTCGTCCCGCAGCGCGGAGGGCAGGGCGCGCAGGGCCTCGCAGTGCGCGTCGCGATCGCTGCCCGCGTGGCCGCGCAGGTGGAAGCTCCCGCGGTCGAAGCTCCGCGTCAGCGCGAACGCGCCGCCGGTATCACTGGCGGTCGCCTCGCCGCCGAGCTCCTTCAGGAGCCACGTCGCCACCTCGCCGGTCGACGCGTACGAGGGCGTCGGGATGGCCGTGTGGAGCAGGAACATCGCCTGGCTCGCCGCCCCCACGTCGGCGGCGCCCTTCGCGAACGTGACGAACGGCGCGAGGCGCTCGGGCTCGACCTCACGCGAGCCTTGTTTGTAGCTCGCGTAGAGCGAGTCGAGCAGGATGACGCCGTTGACGGGCCGCTTCATCGACGTGAGCGCGCGCCACACGGCGCCGTACCCCGCGCTCCACGACGACAGCACGATCGGGAACGCGCGCGCGCTCGGCAGCTCGCGCTCGGCGGCGACGGCGGCCTCCGCCCCCGCGATCAGATCGGCGATGGCGCTCGGCTCCGCGAACGCGCGCGCGTACGCGGCCGACCCGACGCCCGCGTCGACGGTCACGAACACGACGTCGATCTTCTCGGGCGCGAGCTCACGTCGCACCGCCTCACCGCCGTGGAAATGGATCAGCAGGGGGAACGTGCCGTCCGCGTCCACGGCGCGGGCGTGCGGCACGAAGACCTTGCCGCGGCCGGCGGGGCGCGCGTCTGCGTAGTCGCCGAGCCCGCGGTCGACGAAGCGGCAGCCGTCGCCCGGGTCGTCGTCGGGAGGCGTGACGTCGCGGGGCGCAGCGCCCGATGGCAGCGGCGGGATCCCGAGCGCAGAGGGAGCGCTCGGCGCCGCGCTCGCGGCGGCGCTCGGCGCGCGGTGCACGGTCGCCGCGGCCACGAGGCAGAGCATCGCGCTGCCAGCGAGGAGCGCGGTCTGCATCCCGACGCCTCCGCGTCGCGCTCCGCTCACGGCGTCGGCGCGCACCGCGAGATCATCGCCATCGCGGGGCCGCGATCACGACCCGCGACGGCGGCGTCGTCGTCGACCACGGGCTCAGAAGCCGGGGTTCTGCACCGACGGGACCCACTGGGTCGACACGGTGCGCGGCGTGCGCGCGGGGCCTGCCGCGGCGGCGCCGGCGTCCTTCGCTTTGTCCTTCACGGCGCGGCCGCCGCCGCCGCTGCGACGCGGCGCCGGCTTCTCCTCCGCGTTCGGGAGGTCGTTCACGCTGAGCGACGTGGCCGCCTCGGCCGACGCGCTCGCGCTCGGCGCGGCGCTCGCCGATGGCGCGGCGCTCGCGGACGGCGCGGCGCTCGCGGTCGTCGCGGCGGTGGGCTTCGGCGCCGCGGAGGGCTCGCTGCCGGCCGCGGCGACGCGCGACGAGCTTGACGACGTGGCGAGCAACGCGATGATGACGATGCCGATGAACGCCGCCGCCGCGGCGAGGATGATCGCGGGCTTGCGCGTGCGGTTCAGCGGCAGCGACACGGGCATGTGGTCGGCGCCCGCCGCGAGCGTCGACGGCGACGTCGTGTGCGTGAGGCTCGTCGGCCCCGTGCCCGCCTGGCTCTGGCGCTCGGCGAGGAGGTCCTCCTTCACGCCCGAGTTCATCGTCGTCATGACGATCTCGCTGACGCCCTCGTGGATCGTCGGCGAGACGAGCGGGTGCACGCCGGTCGCGAACTTCTCGTCGGCCACGCGCACGGCGTCGCGGATGGCGAGGCGACGCTTGGCGCCGCGCTCGCCCATCAGCGTGCGCACGAAGCCGCCCACGTCGTCGTCGGCGCCGCCGCCCATCGACATGAGCGTCTGCTCGAGGGCCTGCTGGAGCTCGAACATGGTCGCGTAGCGCTTGTCGGCGTCCTTGTTGAGGCTCTTCATGAGCACGTGCTCGAGCTCGGCGTTGAAGCTCGGCTGCTTGACGCGCGGGGGCAGGACGGGACGCGAGATGATGTTGCGCATCGTCACGAGGTCCGTGTCGCCGAGGAACGGATGGTTCCCCGTCGTCAGCTTGTAGAGCACGATGCCCATCGCGAAGACGTCGGTGCGGCGGTCGACCTTGCCGCCGCGCGCTTGCTCGGGCGACATGTACGGGACCTTGCCCTTGAGCTGGCCTGCCGTCGTCTCGCCGCCGGCGCGGTTCATCGCCTTGGCGACGCCGAAGTCGACGAGCTTCACCACGCCGTCGTACGTGACGAGGATGTTCTGCGGCGACACGTCGCGGTGGACGAGGCCGAGCGCCTCGACGCCGTCGTCGTCCTTGAGCTCGTGCGCGGCGTGGAGTCCCGCGCACGCCTGGCCGAGGATCTTCAGCGCGACGCGGACCGGCAGGTTGACCTGGTTCTTGCGCGTCGCCTTGTGGACGACGCTGAGCGCCTCGCCGTCGATCCACTCCATCACGAGGTAAATCACCTCGTCCTGCTCGCCGAGGTCGAGGATCTCGGCGACGTTCGGGTGATGGATCCTCGCGGCGAGGGCGGCCTCGTCGAGGAACATCTTCTCGAACATCGGGTCTTCCGACAGGTTCGGAAGCATCGCCTTCACCGCGACGGTCTTCGCGAAGCCGCGCGAGCCCTTCTGTCGCGCCGCCCAAACCGTCGCCATCCCGCCCTGCGCGATCGGCAGAAGCAGCTCGTAGCGGCCGAGGACGCGACCGGGGTGAAGCTTGTCTTCGGAGGTCATCGGCGGCGCCTGCAAATCGTGACCGCAGGAGTCTAGCAGGCGCAAAAGCGCTCAGGCGAGGCGATTGTTCAGGCCCCGGCCGGCACCGGGCCGAAGAGCTTCTCGTAGATCTTGGAGAGCTTGTCGCGGGTATCGGGCGTGAAGCCGTTCTCCGGGTAAGGCCAGCGGAAGCCGTCGCCCATCGCCTTGTTGCAGGAGAGCGAGATCATCAGCTC
>DASYCF010000693.1:0-6106 GCA_036500365.1 Byssovorax sp. | reverse complement strand
GGCGCGCGTTTCTCGTTCGCCGCGCCCGTGCGCCGCGGTAGTCGAGGCGCGTGCACGACGCGCTCGGTCAGGCGTGGGTCCTCGCGGGCATCCTCGTCGAGGCGTTCGCGCTCTCGCTGATCCCGCTCGTCGTGCTGCGTCGCAAGGAGCCGTCGAGCACGGCCGCGTGGATCCTCGCGCTGGTGTTCCTGCCCGGCGCGGGCGCGCTGCTCTTCTTGATGTTCGGGCGCGATCGCCTGCGCCTCCCGATGCAGAAGAAGCGCGCCACGGAGCGCGCGCTGGCCGAGACGACGCACGCGGCGCGCGGGCCGCTCTCGGCGGACGCGCGGGAGGCGGCGCTCGCGCGGCTCGAGTCACCGGTCGAGCGCGGCCTATTCCGCGTCGGTGCGGCGCTGTCGGGCGCGGAGGCGCGGCCCGGCAACGCGGCGACGCTGCTCGTGGACGGCGACGCGACCTACCGCGCGCTCGGCGACGCGATCGACGCGGCCGAGCACCACGTGTTCGCCGAGTACTACCTCGTGCGGCGCGGCGCGACCGCCGACTGGTTCCGCGAGACGCTCGCTCGCGCAGCGAAGCGCGGCGTCGAGGTGAAGCTCCTCGTCGACGGCTATGGCTCGTTCTGGCTCGGCCGACGTTGGCTCGCCCCGCTGCGCGAGGCCGGCGTCGAGGTCGCGGTCTTCTTGCCTGCGCGGCTGCTCCTGCTCCAGCCGATGAACCTGCGCAACCACCGCAAGATCGTGGTGGTCGACGGCGACGTCGCGTTCACCGGCGGCATCAACGTCGGCGACGAGTACCGCGGGCACGAGCGCCCCTGGCGCGACGCGCACCTCGCCCTCCGCGGCCCGGCGGTCGAGCCGCTGTCGCGCATCTTCGAACAGGACTGGCACTTCGCGACGGGTCGCACCATCGCGCACAAGCCTCACGTCGGCCACGCGGTGCCGCAGGAGGAGCGCGGCCACGCGGTCGTCGCGGTCGTGCGCAGCGGCCCCGACCTCGACGGCGCCGAGCGCGAGACCATCTACAAGCTGTTCTTCACCGCGATCACGAGCGCGCGCGAGCGCGTCCACGCGACGACGGGCTACTTCCTGCCCGACCGCGCGATGGTCGTCGCGCTGCAGACGGCCGCGCTCCGCGGCGTCGACGTGCGGCTGCTCTTCCCGGGTCGCTCGAACCACCCGTTCGTCTTCCAGGCGGGCCGCTCGTTCTACGAGGAGCTCCTCGAGAGCGGCGTGCGTATCTTCGAATACGGCCCCGGCATGATCCACGCGAAGACGATGGTGATCGACGGCTCGATCGCGCTCGTCGGCAGCGCGAACATGGACGTGCGGAGCTTTCGCTTGAACTTCGAAGTGCACGCGGTCGTGCGCGACCTCGCCGTCGCCGAAGAGCTCGAGCGCATCTTCGAAGGCGACCTCGCCCTCTCGCGCGAGATCACGCTCGCCGAGTTCCGCGCGCGCTCGGTGGCGCACAAGGTCGTCGAGGGCGCGGCGCGCCTGCTGAGCCCGCTCATGTGATCCTCGCGCACGACCGGCGTCGGGCACGGCGCTCGCTCGGAGAACCGGAAAGCACGCAAGATCGGGACCTCGTCGCGCAGATGGACCGACGAATGCACCGCTCGACGCGCATGGACACCATCCATGGCCTCGGGTCGACGATCAACCGGTCCTACTCGTCCGCGTCGGCATCCGCATCGTCGCTCCCGGTCGCGCCGGGGCAAATCGTCGCGCGGCGTTATCGCGTGGAGGGCCCGATCGCCCGCGGGACCGGCGTCGCGGCGAGCGCGATCGACCTCGACCTCGACGGCCGCGTCGTGGTCGAGTTCGTCGGCCCCGAGTCGTTCGAGCGCTCGACGGAGGCGCGCACCCGCTTCCTGCGCGAGGCGCGCACGGCCGCCCGACTGCGCAGCGATCATGTGGCGCACTTGCTCGACGTCGGCGCGCTGCACGACGGGACGATCTACGTGGTCCTCGATTGCGTCGAGGGCACCGACCTCGGCGCCGCGGTGCGCGCGGGCGGGCCGCTGCCGATCGGCGTGGCGGTCCTGTACACGCTGATGGCGTCGCACGCGCTCGCCGAGGCGCACGCGCTCGGCCTCGTGCACCGCGACATCAAGCCGGAGAACCTGCTCCTGACGCGCGACCCCGAGGGGCGGCCGACGATCAAGGTGACGGACTTCGGCATGTCGGGCCTGCTCGACACGCGCGACGGACCGCGGCGCGTGACGGCGAGCTCCCTCGCGACGATGTCGCCCGAGCAGCTCGTCAGCCCCGATCAGGTCGACGCGCGCGCCGACGTGTGGGCGCTCGGGGCGACGCTGTTCCACCTGATCACGGGGCACGACGCGTTCGAGGCTGCGTCGCCGACGCTCGTGTACGCGCGCATCCTCGGCGAGCCGGCGATGGCGCCGACGCGCTTTCGCAAGGTGCCGATCGCGCTCGAGCAGGTGATCCTGCGCTGTCTTCACCACGACCCGAGCGAGCGCTACGCCGACCTCGCCGAGCTCGCGTACGCCCTCGCCCCGTTCGCGCCGGAGGGCGGGCGCAACTACGCGGCGCGCATCGCCTCCATCCTCGGCAGGGACGTCGGCGACGCGCTCGCCGGCCGCTGGATGCAGCCAGAGTCGGCCCCCCCGATCGGCTGGAGCGAGCCCGTGGACGATCACGCGCTCACGCCGCGCGAGATCCCCGGGCGTCGCTCGCTCAGCGCCGCGGCGGTGGTGATCGCGATGTTCCTCGTCGGCGCCATCGGCGGGGTCGCGATCGCGCAGGACCGCGCGACGGGAGGGAGCCTGTCGCAGGCGCTCGGCCTCGTCCCGCGGGGCGGGGGCGCCGAGGCGCCAGCGCCCGCCGCGCGAGTCGTGCCGCCGGCGGTCGCCGCAGCGCCGATCGAGGCGCCGAGCGCAGCGCCTGCGCCGTCGTCGCCCGCGATCGTCGACAGCACGCCCGCGGCGTCGTCCGCGCCCTCGACCGCGCCGAACGCGTCTGCCACCCCTGCGCCCGAGGTCGACGCGCAGCTCGCCGAACGTCCGACGAGGCGCGAAGAGGCGGCGCCGCGCGCGCTGTCGCCGCGCCGCGCGCCGGTCGGCCACGCGACCGCGCCTCCCCGCGACGCGGCGGGCGACGCGTCGCCGTACGACTCGTTCCCGAGCGTCTCGCCTCCGAAGGCGCCCGCCGCGGAGGAAACGCGCCCCGAAGCGCCGCCCGCGGACGCGCCGCCGCCCCCCGCCTCCACGATCTACGAGCCCGGCGACATCTGAGCCGACGCCCCGCGAAGGCCCAGCCGCGCTCGCCGGCGACGATCGCGCTTTCCTCTCCAGCCCTGCGCGCTATACGAAGGATCAGTGACCCTCGTCCCGCGCGAGCCCACGCCGCCGCTCGAGCTCTTGATGGACGCGATGAGCGCGTTCCGGAGCAAGGGCAAGTCGCGCGCGCGGCCGGACGATCTCGGCGCGCGCGACCCCGAGTTCATCGCGCGGGTCATGCCCCTGATGGGCCTCTTCTACGACGACTACTTCCGCTGCGAGACGGAGTTCGAGGCGGACCCGCCGGCGGGCGCGTTCCTCGCCGTCGGCAACCACAACGGGATGACCGGCACGCCCGACATGTTCTGTCACATGGTCGCGTTTTGGCGCCGGTACGGGGTCGCGCGTCGATCGTACGGCCTCATGCACGACATGCCGTTCCACGTGCCGCTCGCCGGGGCTTGGTTGAACGCGTCGGGCGCCGTGCGCGCCTGCCGCGACAACGCGCGCCGCGCGCTCGACGAAGGCGCGGCCGTGCTCGTGTTCCCGGGCGGCGACGTCGACTCGTGCAAGCCCTTCAGCAAGCGCTACTCCATCGAGTTCGGCGCGCGCCGCGGCTTCGTCCGCACCGCCATCCGCGCGGGCGTGCCCATCGTGCCCATCGTGAGCGCGGGCGGGCACCAGTCGCTCTACATCTGGACCGACGGGCGCCGCCTCGCCAAGCTCCTTCGCCTGCCCGAGATCGCGCGGTCGAACGTCGCCCCTATCGGCTTCGCGCTTCCCTGGGGCCTCATCGTGGGGGTGCCGTACCCGCATTTGCCGCCGCCCGTGAAGATCCACACGCGCATCCTGCCTGCGATCCACCTCGATCTGCCGCCCGACGCCGCCGACGACCCGCAGACCGTGGAGCGCGTGTTCGTCCGCGTGACGACGGCCATGCAAGAGGCGCTCGACGACCTGCGCGCCGCCGGTCGGCACGGCCTGTTTCCCCGGCGAAAGTCGCGCACGGGGCGGCTGCTGCCTGGCTGAGCCTGCCCGGAGGCTGCGCACCCTCGACACGGGGCGCGCGGCCGTGCAGCATGCGGCGCGGAGCGATGGCGATCCTGACGTTGAGCGAGTTCGAAGCGGTCATCGACAACCTGTTGATCCGCGTCGAGAAGGAGATCGTGGCGCGCGGCTCGGTGCCGCCGCTCGAGAGCGCGCGCGACGACCTGCGTCGCCTGCGCGGCGCGACGCGCACGCCCGCCCGCGTGAAGGACATGCGCGCCAAAATCGAGGCGGCGACCACCGTGCTGGGCGACGAGATCCCGAACGACTCGTGGGTGCTCGAGTCGATGTGGGACGTCGTCGACTACATCGACTACCGCGTGTCTTAGCCGCCGGCGAGCTTCACGAAGCGCTGCTCCGGGCCGCGCGGCGCGTAGATCTGCAAGCCGACGACCGGCGACCGACCCTTGCTGCGGAACAGGTGGGGACGGCCCGCCGGGATGCACGCCTCGTTGCCGGCCACCATGAGCTTCGAGCGCGCTGCGCCGTCGACCTGCTCGACCAGCTCGCCGCCGCCCTCGAGGACGACGACGCACTCCCACTGCTTGTCGTGGACGTGCTCGGCGACGCCGGCGGTCGGCGCGAAGATCAGCGAATCGACGACGTGGCTCGCGACGTCGTCGGGCTTTTCGTCCCAACCGATGCGCGCGTGGAACGCGCCGCCGCCCCACGCGAGATCGGGCCTCGCGGCGAGGTCGAACGCGGCCGTGCGCGCAGGGCCGCTCCACGGCTTGCTCGGGATGCGCGCGCCGTCGCGGCACGCCCGCCCACCTGCGCACGCGACGGGCCCGCCCTCGGCGGTCGACACGACGACGACGAGCCGCGTGAGCCCGTCGTCCGCGCCGTGCACCGTGACGCCTCCGCCGCGCGCGCGCACGCCGGCCCACGGCCTGGTCATCGCGAGCGCCGCCGCGCCGTCGACCGACGCCGTGCCCTCGAGGAGCAGGAGCGACACGTCGATGTTGTCGTCGCTCGGAAACGCGAGGCAGCTTCCCTTGGGGAGGTGCTGCTGCCACACGACGAGCGGCGCGCCCGGCTCCACCGTGTCGGCGAACGCTGCGGGCATGACCTCGGGCTTGCAGGCCTTCCCGCTCACGGCGACGCGCCGAAACGAGGAGCGCCGCGGCGCGGTCGGCAGATCGCCGCTCACGGGCGGCGGCGGAGGCGCTGCGATCGCAGCGACGGACGCGCTCGCGGTCGCCGAGGCGGCCGGCGCGCGCGGCGGCCGCGGGACGATCTCCGAGACCGGCGCGGGGGGAGGCAGCTGCGTCGCGGGCTCGCACGCGGCGATCACGAGGAGCAATAACGCGGCGGCGCGCACCGGCGGCAGCGTAGCGCACGGGGAGCACGCAACGGCGCACGGTTCGATGCTACACGTGGAGGTCGCGGCGGCGCGACGGACCGGCGGCCGCACGGAGCTCGAGCGTGAACGACGGCGCGTCGCCGCAAGCTTTGGACGTCATCGCACGCCTCGCGGGAGCCGAAGCACGCGTCACGCTGCGCGTCGCGCTCGACTGCCTGGCCGCGCTCGCCGAGGCGGGGCTGCCCGTGCACCGCGCGCGGTCGAGCGCCAGCGGCGTCCGCCTCGGCAACGTGCGGCTCGCCGAGAGCGGGCGCGCGCGCGTGGTCGACGCGCGCGACGGGACCGGCGGCGCGGCGCTCCTCTGGGAGGTCGTGGCCGCGCGCGCGCTCGCCGCGGCCGAGGCTCCGCGGCTCCACGATCTCGTCGACGACGTGCCGGCGGACATCGACGATCTCGCCACGCGCGCGCTCGAGGCCGAGGACGCGTTCGAAGACGCCGAGGCGCTCTGCGAGGCG
>DASYCF010000692.1:0-5337 GCA_036500365.1 Byssovorax sp. | reverse complement strand
GGCCGAACCTCTAGGGTGCGCGGGCTCGATGCTCGGCTTCGAGCGCGCCGTTCGCCAAGGAGTCAACGCTCCGCGGCGGAGCCAGGGTCGACGAAGGCGTCGAAGCGAGCGTAGTGGCAGACGGCGCGGCGACTCGACGATCGCGCGCGGCCGCGGTACCGCCGTCGCTGCGACTCGACGACGGCGGCCTTTCTTGAATAGGCTCTCGTCCCGATGTCCATGCCCACCTGGCCGGCGGGCTCCCGGTGATCCCTGTCTTGCAGCCGTTCGGCGACGACATCTGGATCGCCGATGGGCCCGCCGTGTTCGCTTACGGAGTGGCGTTTCCAACGCGCATGGCGGTCGTGCGTCTCGAGGGCGGCGGGCTCTGGCTGTGGTCACCGGTGAGGCTCACCGACGAGCTTCGGCGGGGAATTGCTGCGCTCGGCGAGCCGCGCTTCGCGGTCGAGCCGAACAAGCTGCATCACCTCGCGTTGGCCGCGTGGGTCGACGCCTGGCCCGAGCTCCGCCTGTATGCGCCGCCGGGCCTCGCCGAGAAGCGGCGCGACCTGTCGTTCAGCGGCGACCTCACCGACGAGGCGCCGCCCGAGTGGCGCGGCGAAATCGATCAGCGGCGCATCGCCGGCAACATCTTCATGACCGAGATCTTCTTCTTCCACCATCGGTCGCGCACGTGCCTCATCGGCGACCTCGTGCAGCGACACCCCGCCGACCAGGCCACGACGTGGCAGCGCTGGCTGGTCAAGCTCGGCGGTGTCGGCGGTCCGGATGGAGCCACCCCGCGCGACGCCCGACTCACGTTCTGGCGTCGCGGGCTGGCGCGCGCGTCCGTCGAGGGTGCCCTGGATTGGCGGCCCGAGCGCCTCGTCATCGCGCACGGCCCTTGTGTCACACACGACGGCAGCGCAGCTCTACGCCGCTCGATGTCCTGGCTGCTCGGCCGGTAGACCGCTCGAGGTCGTCGCCCTCCCGGCGAGCAGGTGCGCGATGCCCCACGCGTTCCGATCGACGTCGCGCCGCAACGAGTCGATGGGCCGCGTCGTCCGCGCGAGCGCTTCCCGCGGGGGATCGGCTTGTATCTTCCGATAGCTCATTCGGTCCCGCCTTCGTGCGACGACGCGCGCACGAAGCGGATGACGCACAGAGCGCCAGGCCACGTCACCGGCAGGGCGACGTGGCGCGCGGGTTCGGTCGGCCGACCTCGGGTGACGCGCCGTGGAGTGCTCTCCACGCTCCGCCTCACGCGTCCCAGCGGACGAGGGGTGCGGGCGGAGCGAGGCCGAGCGCGGCGGCGATCTCGAACGTGCGCCGGTGCTCCGGGATGTTGCCGAGGAACGAGGCGCGGAGGTCCAGGTCGTCGATGGTCGCGGCGCGGCCGAGGATGTGGTCGCGCGCCGTCTTCGCCGCAGCGCGTGCCTCGTCGGCTTGGCCCGAGGCGAGCAGAGCCTCGACGTGCGCGAGCCTCACCTGCGCCTCGCCCTCCTCGGTGCCGCCGAGCTCGGCCAGCAGCGTCGCCGCGTGGCTCGACGCTTCGAGCGCGGCGGCGACGTCGCCGCGCGCGAGCAGGACGCACGCGAGCACGCCGAGCGCTTGCGTCAGATCGGGCGCGGCGTCACGCGAGAGCTCGACCGCGCGCTGCGCGCTCGCGAGGGCGAGGTCGAGGTGCCCCCCGAGCAGATCGATCTCGGCGAGGTAGATGTAGGCCGCCCCGACGTACCGCGGCGAGGCGCCGCGGGCCTCGAGGAAGGCGAGCGCGCGCGCCTCGATCTCCCGTCCGGCGGCGACGTCGCCGAGGCGCGCGAGGATCTTGCCGAGGTTATGCTCTTGCACGACCCGCAGCATGTCGAGCCCCATCGCGCGACACTCGTCGATCGCCTCCTCGGCCGTGCGCCGCGCGCGGGCGTAGTCGCCCACCTCGAGGAAATCCATGACGAGCGCCGTCGTCATCGTCGCCGCGCCGCGGTGGTCGCCGACCGCGACGAACGTCGCGCGGGCTCGAAGCGCGAGCTCGAGGCGATGATCGAGCGCCGCGCCCGTCGCGGCGGCGGCGACGGCCTCGGTGCGGTGCAAGATGGCGCGGACGTGGTCCTCGTCGACGCGCGCGACGACATCGCGGAGCCGCGCGACGAGGCCGCCGGCCTCCTCGTGCAGCCCCGCGTAGAACAGCGCGACCGCGACGCCGCTCAAGCAGCGCGCCAGCGTCGTCGCGCCTGCGTCGTCGGGCGTCGCCGACAGGAGCACGCCGACGCTCTCGAGGACGCGCGGACGAGGGCGCGCGCCGTGGCCCGAGATCGCGAGGACCTCGAGCGCGCGGCACCAGCGCGCGGAGCCTGCGTGCGACGCATCCATGGCGACGACGGCCGCCGCCGCCGCCGCCGCGTGGTCGGCGCGGAGGTGCTGCGCGCGCGCGCGGCAAAGGGCGAGCTCGCCCGCGCACTCGGGCGTGGGCCGGAGCGCGTCGCCGCGATCGCACGCGCGCAACGTGGCGGCTTGGTCGTCGCCTTCGAGCGCGTCCTTCGCGCTGCGGAGCCAGTGCGCCGACGCCTGCGCCGCGTCGTCGCCGCGTTCGAAGTGCTCCGCGAGGACCGCGTGATCCGTCTCACCCGCCGCTTCCAGCCAGGCCGCCGCGGTCCCGTGCGCGACCCGCACGTCGGCCTGCGCGAGGCCCTCGTGCGCGGCCTCGCGCACGAGCGCGTGGCGGAACGCATACTCGTCGGGGTCGGAGGGGAAGCGCGACGACGCGCGGCGCACGATCCACTCGCGTCGCTCGAGATCGGCGAGGCGCGCGCGCACCGTCGGCTCGTCTGCGCCGAGCACCGCGGCGACGCCGGTGGCCCAGAAGCGCTCGCCGAACACGCTCGCGGCTCGCAGAGCGCGGCGGCTCTCCGCGTCGAGCGTCATCAACCTGGCGTGCACGGTGGCGACGACGGTCTCGGGAAATCCGTCGACCTGCCCCGCGGCGACGGCGCGCACGAGCTCCTCGAGGAAGAAGGGGTTGCCGCCCGCGCGCGCGACGACGCGCTGCACGAGATCCGCGTCCGCGTCCGGCAGCGCCTCGCGGACGAAGCGCTCTGCAGACCGACGGCCCAGCGTGTCGAGGCGCACCTCTTGGACGCCGCGCTCGCTCCAGAGCCGCGGGAAGACCGCCGACATCTCGGGCCGTCCGAGCGCGACCACGAAGAGCGCCTCGTCGCGGCACTCGCGGAGCGCGGCGTCGACGTACGCCAGCGTCGGCGCGTCGCCCCAGTGCGCGTCGTCGAGGAACAGCGCCACGGGGCCGCGGGCGACCTCCGCGCGGACGAAGTCGAGGAACGCGCGGCGCATCCGGTCGCCGAACACGACGGGGTCTGCGCGCGCCGCGAGGAGCTCGTGATCGTCGGCGACGCCGGCGATTTCGCCCAGGCACGCGGCGTCGCCGGCGCCGACGCGCGCCCGAATGCGCGCGCGCGCGACGGATGCGTCGTCGCCCTTCGCGATGCCGAGCACGCCACGCAGCGCCTCCCCGAGCAACGAGAAGGGCGAGCCTGCGCTCAGCGCGTCGGCGCACCCGAACCAGATCGCCGCGTCGGGCCGGGCCTCGCGCAGTCGATGCTGGAGCTCGCGCAGCAGGCGCGTCTTGCCGATGCCCGGGTCGCCCATGACGATGACGGCGCGGGCGACGGGCTCGGAGACGCACTCGTCGAACAGCGCGGCGAGCGCGTCGGTGTCGCGCTCTCGGCCCACGAAGCGCGTGCGGCGGCCGAGCAGCAGCCTCCCGTCGGTGTGCGCGCGCTCGCCCACGATGAGCGCACCGCTGTCCGTCGGCTCGAGGTCGAAGCCGACGAGCAGGCGCTCGGCGACCGCGTCGACGGCGACGCGCCCTGCGGGCGTCGCGTCGAGGACCGCGGCGGCGCGATCGTGAGGCAGCGACGCGCGCCCTGGGTCCGTGTCGAGCGAGAGCCCGACGGCGAGCGCCGCCGCGCCGCCCGTCGCGGCGACCGCCGCGAGGGCGCACCGAGCGCCGCGCGCGGCGAGATCGGTGGCTGCGCCGCTGCCGCGCAACGAGATGAAGGCGCCGACGTCGGCGATGGGCACGGCCTCGGCGCGAAACAGGGCGATGGCGCGGAGCACCTCGGACCACGCCGCGTGGCCCGCCTCGGGCGTCGCGGTCGGTGCGGTCGCGACGCTCTCGGGGTCGTCGCCGCGCCCGCCGAAGCTCAGCAGCACGATGGCGGTGACGATTCTCTCGGCGTGCCCGATGGCGCGACCCGTGGTCGGCGCTTGAACCGACGCGACGATCCCCGAGAGCGCGCGGAGCACCGCGGCGCCGTCCGCGGGGCGCGCGGCGGGCTCCTTCGCGAGCATCGCGTCGACGAGCGCGTCGAGCTCGGGCGGCACCCCCTCGGCGAGGCTCGCGACGCGAGGCACCGGCTCGAACACGACCTTGGAGAGGAGCGCCATCGGGTGGTCGGCGCGAAACGCGGGTCGGCCCGCGAGCAGCTCGTAGAGGACGCACCCGAGCGCGAAGACGTCGGCCGGAGGGCCGATGTCGCGGACCGCGCGGATTTGCTCTGGCGCCATGTACCCGGCGGTCCCGACCATGAAGCCGCTGCGCGTGAGGACGCTGGCGGCGGCCACGCGCGCCACGCCGAAGTCGAGCACGCGCGCGCGCCGAGACGTATCGAGGAAGACGTTGGCCGGCTTGATGTCGCGGTGCACGACCCCGCGCGCGTGCGCGGCCGAAAGCGCAGCGGCGACGTCGCGCGCGAGCGCCACGATCTCGTCGAGCGCGAGCGCGCCGCGCGCGGCGCGGGCCGCGAGGTCCTCTCCGTCGAGCCACTCCATCGCGAGCCACGGCTCGCCGCGCGACCCGTACCCGTAGCCGACGTAACGGACGATGTTCGGGTGTTCGAGGCCGGCGAGGACCGTCGCCTCGCGCTCGAACCGCATACGCAGCTCGGGGCTGTCGCCGTGGAGCACCTTGACGGCGACCGGCAGCCCCGTCGCTGCGTCGCGCGCGCGGTAGACGCTGCCCATGCCGCCCTGTCCGACGAGCTTCTCGATGACGAGTCCGCCGGGGAGGATCTCACCCGCCTGCACCCGGGGAGACTACTTCGATTCGCCGGAACGCGGCTCGCTGCGCGGGGCTCGAGGTTCGGCCGGCCGAACCTCCGCGGTTCATGCGCTCGACCCTCTAGGTGAGTGGTCGGCAATTCGGCGTGGCGCGGTTTGGCGGGGGCACGAAGCGCGTGCGCGGCGACGGGTCAGGGTTCGACGGTAGACGGGACACGGCTGCCGGTCGACGGGATGGTCGTCAACCGTGGACCCTCGGCCGTCGGGCCGCGCGCCGTGAGACCC
>DASYCF010000691.1:0-3668 GCA_036500365.1 Byssovorax sp. | reverse complement strand
TTGATCGTCTCGTAGCTCGGGAGCTCGGCGTTCACGCGGTCGACGGCCGCCTGCACGAGCGCCTCGACCGCCTCGGGGCCGCGCTGCCCGGCCTGCGCGCGCACGACGTCGGGGTTCAGCCACACGCCGGCGGTGAGGTAGCGCTTGCCGTCGCCGTAGACGACGACGTGCTGCACGAGCGGGTCGTCGTGGAAGCGGAGCTCGATGTTGGCCGGAGGCACGTTCTTGCCGCCCGCCGTGACGAGGATGTCCTTCTTGCGATCGACGATCTGGAGGAAGCCGTCGCCCGTGAAGCGGCCGACGTCACCGGTCTTGAACCAGCCGTCATCGGTGAAGGCTTCGCGCGTGGCGGGCTCGTCCTTGTGATAGCCGGCGAAGACGCTCTTGCCCCTGGCGAGGATCTCGCCGTCGTCGGCGAGGCGGAGCTCGACGGACGGCAGCACCTTGCCGACCGTGTCGAAGCGGAACGCGTCGGGGCGATTGAGCGTCAACGTCGGCGACGTCTCGGTGAGGCCGTATCCCTCGATGATGAGCACGCCGGCGCCGTGGAAGAACTCCTTCACCTCGCGCTTCAAGCCGGCGCCGCCGGAGAGGCAGAATCGGAGCTTGCCGCCGGTGATCGCGTGGAGGCGCGCGTGCGCCGCGGCGCCCTTGGCCTCTTGCGCGCGGACGGCGAGCTTCTCCCACACGGAGGGTACGCTCATGAACACGCTGGGCGCGACCTCGGGCAGTCGGTCCATCACGTGGATGGGATCGCAGAGGTAGGTCGTGAAGCCGAGCGTGTTGCCGAGGCACGCCTCGCCGAAGCCGAAGATGTGGCTCATCGGCAGCCACAACAGATCGACGGCGCCCTCGTCGAGCAGCGGCGCGTTGCACGTGAGCCAGTCGCGGCCGTTGACGGCGACGTTCTCGTGCGTGAGCGGAACGCCCTTCGGGTTCCCGCTCGTGCCGCTCGTGTAGAGCATGAGGCCCGGCTGCTCGAGGGGGACGGCGTTCATCGTGCGCTCGAACTCGCCGGGGCGCTCTGCGTCGCGCGCGGCGCCGATCGCCAGCGCGGCCGACCACGAGATGACCTTCTCGTCGATCTCGGCGAGCGACGGAGCCCCCTTGTCCTTGGCGACGAACCTCCCGAGCACGGCGCGCGGATCGAGCGCGTCGTCGAGGAGCACGATCTTTTGGACGGAGGTAAACGACTGCCACGCTTCGAAGACGCGCGCGAGCAAGACCGGCGTGTCGACGAAGAGGACCTTCGCGTCGCAGTGCTCGGCGACGTAGCCCGCCTGCGCCGCGGTGCTCGCGGCGTAGATCGGCACCATCACGCCGCCCGCCGCCTGGATCGCCAGCGCCGCGCTCATCCACTCGACGCGGTTCGGCGCGAACACGGCGCCGCGATCGCCCGGCGCGAGGCCGACCGAGGCGAGGAAGAGCGCGGCGCGACGGATCTGCGACGCGAACTCGCCCCACGTGACCGCGCGCACGCCGCCGCCCTGCGCGGGCACGAAGAAGCGCGGACGATCGGCGCGCTCGGCGAGGCCGTCGAACACGGCGCGCGGCGCGATGCGGAGATCGAGGAAGGGTGAGACGTCCATCGCGGGCTACCTCGACTCGAGCTTTTCCTCGAGGTCCAGGAGGCGACTCTCGAGCTGGTTCAGCGCGTGCAGCGTGCGCTCCTGATCGCGCTTGGTGGGGAGGCCGAGGCCGCCCCAGAACTGCGCGGCGCCCTTGTCCGCGGCGGCCTTCGCCTTCATCGCGGCGGTGAGCATCGCGCCGCTCGGGCCGAGCACGACGGGGTTCTGCAGCACCGCCTCGAAGTAGCGGGCCGTCGCGGCCTCCCAAGCGTCGAAGCCCTTCTTCCACGTGTCCCAACCCATCATGTGATCCTCCTATTGACCGAGGCGCCGGAGCTCGGCCGCGCTCGTGAAATCTTCGCTCATGTCGCCCACGGCGCTCGTCGCGCGCGTCACCTCGCCGAAGCATTCGAAGACGAAGCCGACCTGCCAGTGCTCCTGGCTCGCGCCGACCGCCGGCGAGCTCGTCACGTGCGTGCGCACGCGGTGCGCCTGCTGGAACGTGAAGTCGCGGAGGGCGAGCTGGCCGATCGCGTCGTCCGAGATCTCGTAGACGTCTTTTCCCGAGTACGGCAGGCCGTCGATCGTGCCGTTGCGCACGTTGCCCGTCGACACCCACGTGGCGCCCGGCGCGAGGGGAAATCGATACACGGCGATCGGCGCGTCGTAGACGAGGAGCGTCTGCCCGCTCGAAGGCATCTCCGCGTGCGACGCGATGCCGAGGAGGTAGATCCCCGCGTCGTCGGCGCTGTATACGCCGTCGAGCGTCTCTCGCACGTCGAGCGGCGTCGCGAACTGGCCCGTGGGGAACGACGACGCGTACCACGCCGAGGTGACCTCGATCGCGGTGAGCGTGAAGCTCTCGTCGTCGGCGTAGTCCTGGGAGAAGTCCCATTCAAGACCGTTCGAGCCCATCGTGCCTTGCAGGTCGACCGTCCGCGGGTCGCTGGGCGGATTGACCAGGTACGTGACGGGCACGTTGTAGACGGCGGCGAGCTCGGCCGCGTCGATCTGGCCGTCGAGGTTCGGGATGCACGAGAACGCGCCCGCGCCGCCGCCTCCGCCCGCGCCGCCGGAGCCGACCTCCGGGTGATCGGGATCGGGGTGCGTGAGGTTGTCGCCGCAGCCGAGGAGCAGCAGCGCAGCGCCGACGAACGAGAGGGTCTTGTGCACGTCGATGGCCCTCAAAACGCGTAAATCAGGCGCAGCCGGACGACCTGCGCCGGCTGCGCGGAGAGGTGGAGCGCGGGGTTGTCGAGCCCGGCGAGCGGGAAGAGCGCGCCGTACTCGAGCGCGACGTTGAAGCCGTCGGCGCTGCCCCACGCGAGCGTCGGATCGACCTCGACGCCGAGCGGGCTCTTCTGCCCGGGCGCGCTCGTCGCGCACACGGCGAACGAGGCGACGGCCGCGACCTCGGCGACGAGGCGGCTCGGCCCGACCTTCGCGATCGCGTACGTCGCGTGCGGGCGCAGGTACACGGCGTCGGTCACGGTGCCGATGATCTCGCGGAAGAGGATCTGATCGACGCGATAATCAGGGTGAAAGCGGAAGTTGTTCACCGTGTCGTCGCCCGGCGGGTTCGCCTGCGGGCCGTCGAGGTCTCCAGGCTTCGGCGCCTTGGCGCCCACCGGCGTGACGACGCCGAAGCCGGCCGCGGGATCGCCGCTCGCGATGCCTGCGTCGAAGCCGCCGCGGAAGTCCGCCGTCGGCGAGCCGATCTCGGTCTCGAGCGCGGCGCCGAGCTGCTTCGACGTGACGGGGTGATTGAGGAGCACGCCGGGGATGAGCGAGCCTTGATCGACGTGGGCGAAGAGCCCCGCGATCTCGAGCTCGGCGCGGAACTTCGGCGTCGTGAGGCGCGCCCAGCCGTCGACGGCGGTCGCCGTGTATCCGCGGTAGACGACCTGCTGCGCGGTCAGCGGCGTCGGCGTCGCGGTGGGGAGATACGCGGCGGGGACGTCGTTCTCCTGCCAGCGGTGCGACGCGTACGCGCCGTATTCGAACGTCGCCTTGCCGGCGAGGCGGCGCCGCTCCCGCGCCGCGTCGTCGCGCCAGCGCAGGATCGCGAACGTGATGGATCGCACGTCGTCCGTCGGATCG
>DASYCF010000690.1:0-6715 GCA_036500365.1 Byssovorax sp. | reverse complement strand
GTAGACGAACGAGAGCGCGCGATCGAGCTCGCCCACGCCGTCCTCGGTCACGCCGAGCGCGGGCGCCGACGCGCCGAGCTTCGCGATCGCGAGCTCCGGCGACGCCTTCTCCGCGCTCGGTCCGAGCGCGAGGCGCCAGCGAAGCAATCGCGCGCGATCCTCGGCGTCGTCGTCGGGCGCGGTCACGAGCCGCCCCCGCCGAGCGGCGCGCCGCCGGACAGCAGATCATCGACGTCGTGCAGCACGTCCTCGAGCTCGCCGCGCATCGCGACGATGGCGGCCTTGTCGCGCGCGAGCCGCGCGGCCGCCATCGCGTCGCCGCCGCGCGCCGCGCGCCGCATCGCGAGCAGGTTCTCGAGCAGGTACCTGCGCTCGGTCGCGCCGAGGTGACCGAACGCGCGCCGCAGCACGGGCAGCACGTCGGTGAAGCGCGCCGGATCGATCGCGCCGAGGAACGCATCGATCGCGCCGACGACCGCGCGGCTCTTCACCAGCGCGAGCGCGTTCACCTCGAGGAAGCCCTCGAGGTAGCGCGCCGCCGCCCGCGGCTCGAGCGCGTCGCCGAGGCGCGCGCGCACGGCCACGTCGACGTCGGCGTCGGTCGTCGCCTGCATGAGGTAAAGCAGGCCCTCGGCGTGGCCGGCGCACGCGGGGTTCACGGCGTCGCTCGCGGCGATGCGCCGCGCGGCGCGCGTCCAGCCGGCGCCGTCGACGAACTGCTTCGCGAGCGCGATCTCGTGCAGCACGCGGAGCGCGGCGAGCAGCGGCGGCGTCGCCTCGTCGGTCGCGGCGCACGCGGCCTCGGCGCGGAGCACGGCGCGCGCCCACACGTTCTCGAGCAGCGCCGCGACGGTGGCCGACGAGCCGACGGTGCGTCCGCGCGACGTGCCGAACGAGACGAGCGTCGCGAGCGCCTGCGCGGCCCGCGCGAGCGACGGCAGATCGTCGTCCAGCGCGGCGAGGCGCTCGCACACGGAGAGCGCCGCGCCCGCGGCGGCGCGGCTCGACGTCACGACGGCCTCGAGCAGCACCTCGGCGGCGCCGGCGGTGTCGGTCGCGGCGTCGAGGCGCGTCGCGAGCGCGCGATCGGCGGCGGCCTCGAGCGTCTCGCCGAGCACGATGGCCTCGACGAGCGCGACGTCGGTCGCCGGCGTCCACTGCGCCTCCCATCCCTCGCGCGCGCGCGTCAGCGCCGCGAAGCCGCCGGCCTCGTCGCCCGTCGCGTGGCCCGCGTCGCGGAGGGCCGCGGCGCCGCCGCCGACGAAGCTCGCGTACGGCACGCCGATCACGCGGAGCCGGTGCAAGAACACGCTCGTCTCGATCTCGACCTCGTTGTGGAGGCGCAGCGAGAACGGCTCGAGCGCGTCGGCGACGGGCAGGCGCTTGTCGCGCACGGTGCGCCAGAACTCCTCCTCGAGGCTGTTCTTGCCGACGCGCGCGGCGACGTGGCCGACGCGCTTGCCGATGACGACGGGCCACAGCATCGCGTCGACGTGCAGCGCGTCGCCGCGGCAGATCGTGGCGACGGCGGCGTCCCGCACCTCGTCGAGCCCCGGCGCCGCGCGGCCCCGCATCGCGGCGAGCGTGCGCGCGAGCCGGTAGCCCTCGAGCGCGTCGGCGAGCGACGCCGCGAAGCCCCGGAGGCGGAGATCCTCGGCGAGCTCGATCAGCGCGACGAGCGCGGCGCGATCGAACGCGTCTGCGCCGCGGAGCTCGGCGTCGTCGACGCGCTGGTAGTGCTGCGGCGCGCGGTTGCCGGCGCCGTAGCCGAGCTGCTCGGCGAGCCGCGGGAAGCTGTACGGGATGACCGTCGCCGCCGTCGGCACGGGCTTCGGGAGCTGCCTCTCGAGCGCGAGATCCACCTCGCCGCGCGCGAGCGCGACCACGTGCGCCGCGCCGGCGACGACGACGATGCGCGACGGCTCGACGCGCGACGCGTGGTCCTCGATGCGCCGCGCCATGAAGGCGTCCCGCGCGCGGGTCATCGCGTCGGCGTCGCCGTCGGCCGCGCGCACGACGTCGGCGTACGCGAGGATCGCCGCCGAGAAGCTCGCGGGGTCGTGCGCGGGCGCCTCGAAGCTCGCCTCCCAGAACGACTCGAACGACGCGAAGCCCGCCGCCTGCGCCGCGCGA
The DNA here is from genome assembly GCA_036500365.1 of Byssovorax sp. Taxonomy (GTDB): domain Bacteria; phylum Myxococcota_A; class Polyangia; order Polyangiales; family Polyangiaceae; genus DASYCF01. The sequence continues at coordinate 4,582 of DASYCF010000690.1, read as the reverse complement.
TCGTGCACCGACGCGTCGTCGTCCGGGTCGGGGCCGCCCGCCCGCGCCTGCGGCTCGAGCTTCGACGGCGCGAGCGCGACGCCGATCGGCACGTCGATGAACGCGCGCGCCGCGCCGCGCTCGCTGGCCCACTTCAGCGCGACGTACTCGGGCGAGTAACGGGCGAACGGCCACATCGCCGAGCCCGCGCCCTTGTCGATCCGATACCCGAGGAGCGCGATCGGCGGCTCGGTCGCCGCGTCGACGATCACGTCGATCAGCGCGTCCGCGTCGCTCGGCCCCTCGACGAGCACGAGCTCGGGCGAGACGCGCGCGAGCACGGCGCGCAGCACCGCCGACGATCGCGGCGAGTGGTGCCGGATCGGCACGTAGTGCACGCGCCCGAGCGCCTCGAGCGCGCGCGCCTTCGAGGCGCCGCCGCGCTTGGCCGTCACCGCGGGGCCTTGCCTCGCACGGCCGCGTAGAGCTCCTTCCACGCGCCGGCGCGGCCCTTCACGACGGTCTCGCAGTACTCGTCGAAGAGGCGCGCGTCGTCGTGGGACTCCTTGCTGATGGCCGCGGTCACCCCGCGGGCGAGCTCGCGCGGGCCGGCCGTGCCGTCGCCGAACTGCTGCGCGAGGATGCCCGCCTGGAAGAGCACGCCGATCGCCTCGGCCGTCGAGAGCGACGCGGAGGGCGGCTTGATCTTGGTCTTCTTGTCCTTCGTGAGGCCCGCGCGGAGCTCCTGGAAGATCGTGACGAGCACGCGCGTGATCTCCTCGGGCGGCGGCGCGCCGACCTCGTAGTCGCCGCGGAGCTCGGCCTCGCGCTGCGTGACGATGCGGATCTCCTGCTCGAGGTCCTCGACGACGGGCACCGTGACGACGTTGAAGCGGCGGCGGAGGGCGGCGCTCATCTCGTTCACGCCGCGGTCGCGCGTGTTCGCGGTCGCGATGAGGTTGAAGCCGCGCTCGGCGCTCGCGATCTCCGCGAGCTCGGGCACGGCGATCTGCTTTTCGCTGAGGATCGAGATGAGCGCGTCCTGCACCTCGGGCGCGGCGCGCGTGATCTCCTCTACGCGCGCGATCTTGCCCTCGCGCATCGCGCGCAGCACCGGCGACGCGACGAGGGCGCGCGGGCTCGGCCCCTCGGCGAGGAGCAGCGCGTAGTTCCAGCCGAACTTCACCTGGTCCTCGGTCGTGCCGTACGTGCCCTGCACGACGAGCGCGCTCGTGCCCGAGATGGCGGCGGCGAGGTGCTCCGAGAGCCAGCTCTTCGCGGTGCCCGGCTCGCCGACGAGCAAGAGCGCGCGGTCGGACGCGAGCGTCGCGACGGCGACCTCGACGAGCGCGCGGTCTCCGACGTATTTCGCCGTGATCGCGGGCGCGCCGGGGCCCTCGTCGCGGCCCATGACGTACGTGACGACGGCGCGCGGGGCGAGGCGCCAGCCGGTCGGGCGCGGGCCGGCGTCCTCGGCCGCGAGCGCGCGGAGCTCGGCGTCGTACTTCACCTCGGCGGGGAGTCGCTGCGCGGTCATGCGCCCGGCGTAGTCCACGAGCAGGGCAGCGTCCACGCGCCTTGCCGCGCGCGGCTCGGGCGGCTTTACTGCGCGGCGGACGCCGATGGACCAGGCCGAGGCAGCGCGACGCGTCGGCACGACGCTGTGCAACAAGTGGAAGCTCGAGCGCCTGCTCGGCGTCGGCGGCATGGCGGCGGTGTACGCGGCGGCTCACAAGATCGGCCGGCGCGACGCGATCAAGATCCTCCACCCCGACGTCGCGAAGAACGCGGAGCTCCGCTCGCGCTTCGAGCTCGAGGCGCACGTGGCGAACCGCTTCCGCCACCCGGGCGCGGTCGAGATCCGCGACGTCGACGCGACCGACGACGGCTGCCCGTTCCTCGTGATGGAGCTGCTCGAGGGCGAGAGCCTCGCCGATCGCGCGGGCAAGGGCGTCGTCCCGGTCGACGACGTGCTTCGCTGGGTCGACGAGCTCCTCGACGTGCTCACGGCGGCGCACGCCCAGAACATCGTCCACCGCGACATCAAGCTCGACAACCTCTTCGTCACGACCGAGGGCCAGCTCAAGGTGCTCGACTTCGGCATCGCGCGCGTGCGCGACGCCGGGCGCGCCGGCTTCGCGAAGACCGCGATGGGCGCGCAGCTCGGCACGGCGACGTACATGCCGCCCGAGCAGGTGCAGGGCCGCGACATCGACGGGCGCGCCGACCTCTTCGCCGTCGGCGCGACGATGTTCCGCGTGCTCGCGCGGCGCCGCATCCACGAGGCGAAGAGCGAGGCGGACATGCTCGTGAAGATGGGCACGACGCCCGCGCCGCCGCTCGGCTCGGTCGCGCCGTTCGTGCCGGTGTCCGTGCAGCAGATCGTCGATCGTGCGCTGCGCTTCGACCGCATGGATCGCTACCCGGACGCGGCGACGATGCGCGCCGACGTCCTCGCGGTGCGCGCGGGCAGGCCGCCGCCGTACGCCGCGTCGCAGCACGACGCGACGGGCCCCGCGTCGATGGCGACCATGGCGCTGTCGGCGCAGGCGCTCGCGGCGGGTCCGTCGAGCTTCGCGGCGCCGACGCGCGCGCCGACGGCCGCGGGCGGGGCGCCGTCCACGGTCTCTGCCGTCATCTCGACGACGGCGGCGGCGCCGTTCGCCGACAACCCGACGCGCGTCGAGCTCGACACCCGGAGCCGCGCGCCGTCGCACCTCGGGCCGACGCCGCTGCCGCTCTCCGGCCCGCCGACGTCGAGCGCGCCCGCGCCGCCCTTCCGCGAGGATCCGACGGCGACGGGCGCCGCCGCGTCGATGCGCTCCGCCGCCGCGACCGCCGTGAGCGCGCCGGTCACGCCCATGTCGCCGACGTCGTCGCGCACGCCGAGCCCTGGCTTCGCGCCGATGTCGTCGCGCACGGGCGCGCCCGGGCTCGCGCCGCCGCCTGCGTCGATCGGCTTTCAGATGCCGCAAGTGAACTCGGCGCCTCCCGGGCTCGTCGGCACGCTCAAGTCGGCGGGCATCGTGCCGCTGCCCGACCACGCGCCGCCGTCGCGCCCGCTCGTCGACGTGCGCTCGGCGCCCGCGCGCCTGCCGCCGCGGTCGAACGCGCCCCTCTGGCTCTTCGGCGGCGTCTTCCTGCTGCTGGGCATCGCGCTCGCGGCGTGGCTCGCCTGGCCGACGCACGAGCCGCCGCAGCCTCACACGGCGCCCGCCGCCGAGCCCCCCGGCAACGCCAAGGACGACGAAGAGGGGGAGCGCGACAAGCACCTGCGCCCGCAGAACAACCCGCAGCACCCGAAGAAGCAGCAGCATCACTAAGGAGCCCCATGGACAAGCTCAGCCCCAAAGACCGCCTCACGCTCATGAAGTTCGTGTGCTCCTTCGTCTGGGCCGACCTCGAGGTGAAGGCGTCGGAGCGCGCGTTCGTCAAGAACCTCGTGAAGAAGCTCAAGCTCTCCCCCGACGAGGCGAAGCAGGTGAAGGGCTGGCTCGAGGTGCCCCCGCGACCCGAGGAGGTCGATCCGCAGCGCATCCCCGAGGCGCACAAGAAGCTGTTCCTCGACACGATCCGCGACACGATCATGGCCGACGGCGAGGTCGCGAGCGACGAGTGGGAGAACCTCTCGCTGTTCGAGCAGCTGCTCAAGTGACGGCGACCCACGTCGGACTCGAGGGGATCCCGCGCGCGGGGTGATAACGCTGTTCGGCGGCGGGCTCGCCTGCGACCATCGCGGGATGAACGAGCCTCACCGCGGTCTCCTCGCCTTGGCCTCACCGCTTCGCCGACGCCGCTCGCCGCGCGCCTCGGGCGTCGCGCTGTTCGCGGGCGCGGCCCTGCTCGCTGCCGCCGTGATGGGCGCATGTGGAGGCTCGGCCGACACGTCGGCGACGACGCAGGGCGCGGGCGGTGAGGGCGCAGGCACGAGCGCCTCGACGCATCACGCCGGCAGCTCGACCGGGCCGAGCGCGGGCACCGAGAACCCGATGACCGGCCCTGGGCCGACGACCGGCACGGGCGGCTCCGCGTCGACGTCGACGAGCTCGAGCATGGGCGGCGCCGACCCCGTCACCACCACGGCCACCGGGGGATCGAACCCGGTGACGACGACCGCGGGCACCGGCGGCGCGAACCCGGCGACGACGGCGGCAGGCACGGGCGGCGCGGTGATCGGCGGCGGCGGAGGCCCGGTCGAGGACGGCTGCCCGATCTTCCCCGCCGACAACCCTTGGAACATGAAGGTCACCGGCCTCTCCGTCGATCCGAACAGCGACGCGTACATCGCCGCGATCGGCGCGGGCACGCACCCGCACGCCGACTTCGACACCGACCCGGCCGACGGCATCCCGTGGAACGCGGTGGACTCGTCGGTGCAAAAGGTCGCCGTGACGTTCGACGATCCGGAGGAGAGCGACGTCGGGCCGTATCCGATCCCGCAGAGCCCGCTCATCGAGGGCAACGGCGCTGGCGGCGACAGGCACCTGCTGTTGCTCGACACGACCGAGTGCAAGCTCTACGAGCTCGGCAGCGCCGTGAAGCAAAACGGCGCGTGGCACGCCTTCTCGGGCGCCATCTGGGATCTGCACTCGAACGTGCTCCG
>DASYCF010000689.1:0-1914 GCA_036500365.1 Byssovorax sp. | reverse complement strand
GAGGCCTCTGCCGAGACGCTCGCCGCGCGCCTCGTGCACGCGCGCGCGTCGCGTCCGCTGCTCGCTGGCGGCGACCTCGCCTCGCGCATCGAGCTCCTGCTCGGCCCGCGCGCCGCTGGGTACGCGGAGTGTCACGCGCGTGTGGGAACCGACGACGAGCCGCCCGAGGTCGTCGCAGATCGCGTGCTGGCCGCCTGGAGCGCCGAGCGCGTCGCCGTGCCGCTCGGCGCGCGCACGTACACGGCGCGGTTCGAGGACGGCGCGAGCGGCGCCGCCCTCGCCGCGGCCGCCGCCGAGCTCGCGCCGACGTCCATCGTCCTCGTGACCGACTCGAACGTGGCGCCGCTCTGGGCTGCACCCGCGGAGGCCGCGCTGGCTCGCGTGGCGCGGACGGCGCGGGTCGTCCTGCCCGCCGGCGAGGCTCACAAGCGCCTCGGCACGGTCGAGGCCGCGCTCGCCGAGATGCTCGCGGCCGGAGCCGATCGGCGGAGCGTGGTCGTGTCGCTCGGAGGCGGCGTCGCGTCCGACATGGCCGGGTTCGCCGCGGCGGTGTTCCTGCGGGGCGTCCGCTGGGTCTGCGCACCGACGACGCTGCTCGCCATGGTCGACGCGTCCATCGGCGGGAAGACCGGCGTCGACCTGGGCGACGCCAAGAACGCGGTCGGCGCGTTTCATCAACCGAGCGCCGTCGTCGTCGACGCGGCGTACACGGCGACGCAGGCCGAGCGCGATTACACGAGCGGCCTCGCCGAGGTCGTGAAGACCGCGTGCGTCGGCGACGCGGCGCTCCTCGATCGCCTCGAGGCGGAGGTCGACGCGCTGCGCGCGCGCCGCCTCGACGTCGTGCGGGGGGTCGCGCTGCGGTGCGTCCGCGTGAAGGCCGCCATCGTCGGGCGCGACGAGCGCGAGGCCGGAGAGCGCGCCGTCCTGAACTTCGGCCACACGCTGGGGCACGCGCTCGAGGCCGACGGCGGGTTCGAGGCGCTGACGCACGGCGAAGCGGTCTCGCTCGGCGTGGTCGCCGCCCTCCGCGTCGGCGTCCGACGCGGCGTCACCGAGGCCGCGCTCGCGGACCGCGTCACGAGGCTGCTCGCCGGCCTCGGCCTGCCGACGGCGCTCGCGCCGGCCCAGGTCGGGCGGGCCGTGCGCTTGATCGAGCTCGACAAGAAGCGTGTCGGCCGCCAGATCCGCGCCATCCTGATGCGCGCGCCTGGCGACGTCGAGCTCACGCCGATCGACGTCGACGAGCTCACGCGCGGATTTGTCGACGCCGCGAACTTTGCCCCGGCACCGGCTCGCCCGTTAGACTGAGGTCCGTCCCCGAACCTGCGCCCGCAGGGCTCGGGGCTCCGAGGTGCCTGTGCGACCGCGGAGCTCGTCCGTTCACGTCGAGGCTTCGAGCCTCGCATCCACCGGGTCCGCTCGGAGGCTCGCTTTATGTCGCTTCTCCGGCGCCTCAGCGCCACCGTGATCCTGGCTGTCTGTGGAGGCCTCGCCATCCCGGCGTGCGTCAAGGACGAGAGCAGCATGTTCGTCCAAGGGTGTCTCGTGCAGACGCTCGACACGTGCGAAGCGACGGCGGACCCCAACGCCGCGCGCCGCTCGATTGGCCTCCTCGATGCGGCGTTCGCGGTCGAGTACACGTGCCCGCTGCTCATCGGCAACCAGCTCGTCGCCCGCGGCGACACGACCACCCTGAAGACGGAGACGTCGCGCATCCAGGTCTACGGCGCCGACGTGACGATCCTCGACGACGGGGGCAACCTGATCACGCGAGGCGACGGCTCCGTCGCGTCGTTCACCGTCCCGACGTCGGGCGAGGTCGACCCCGGCACGTCGACGCTCCCCGGCTACGGCATCGCGGAGGTGCTCATGCTCGACGCGGCGACCGTCGCCGACCTCGGCACGACCGCG
>DASYCF010000688.1:0-2519 GCA_036500365.1 Byssovorax sp. | reverse complement strand
TCACCCTCAGCGTCGGCGCGGCGGCGCTCGGCGGCGGCCTCGCGTGGCAGCTCGTCGGAAACAAGCCCCAGGAGCTGCCCGGCGCGGCGAGGCTCCACGTGCTTCCGCTCATCACGCCCACGACGCGCGGGATGGTCGTCGGCGCGTCGTTCTGAGCGCGCGCTCGCCTACATGTGCGAGCACCTCCCTCAAAAGCGCGTCCCCTTCGCACGAAATGCTCGTCAGCCTCGAATGCCGCGATAGCATCGGCGCACCGGATTGAGGCGAGACCGTCAAGGAGGAGTTCGGATGCGCACCAGCCTGTTCCTTTCGTCGCTGTTCGCCGTTTCTCTCGTGGGCGGCGTCGCCCTCGCCGATATGCACGGTCGCACCGACAGCGGTCGCGCTCACGGCGACCAGATCGACAAGAACTACCGGTCATCCGCGGACCGCGCCGCGACGCCCCGGGCGTCGGCGCCCGTGCGCACGGCCGCGCCCGTACCTCAGGGCTCGCACACGAGGTCGCCGGTGTCGCAGAAGGAGACGGACCGCATCAACTGCGCGCCCGACTCCGACGCCTGCGGCCACACGAACCACGCGGCCCGGGCCCGCGGCGTCAGCCAGAGTACGCCCGCGAGCGGCGCCAAGAGCTCGTCGAAGAACCCCTTCGCGCAGCGCGAGAGCCACCGCGTCAACTGCAGCGACGGCGACGAGTGCACCGCGTCGAGCAAGGCCTCGAAGGCGCTCGGGTCGAAGGACTCGGCGAAGTCGAGCTCGTCGACGGCCGTGCAGAGTCACGCGACGACCAACAGGAAGGACGCGCAGGTCAACGTCCGCATGTCGTGCAACGAGGGCGACGTGTGCTCGATGTCGAGCAAGGACGCGCAGAAGTTCTGGCGCGCCGAGTCCTTCAAGCACGGCACCGAGAGCGCGTCGAAGGCTCTCGCGATCGAGGACTTCCAGCGCGGCCAAAAGGAGAAGATGGAGCGCCAGAAGTACGAGAAGCCGTCCGACAAGCCCGCGAACGAGCGGAACCGCGACGCGGCGCACAACCCGACGCCCGACCACGGCGAGTAGTCGTCCGGTCTTCGAAGCACGAGAGCCCGCGCGAACCGATCGCGCGGGCTCTTGCATTTTGTCGGGTCTGAAGTTGGAACTCGGTATCGTGGTAGGGCGAGCACCACAGCGGAGCCGCTGCGCCCGTATGGCGCCGCAGCTCCCGCCTCAGGCGCGGGCGACCGCGGGCTTGCGCGTCCGGCGACGCGCGAACGTGGCGAGCGCCTCGTCGAGGGTGGCCTCGTCGAAGTCGGGCCAGAGGATCTCGCTGAAGAAGAGCTCGCTGTGGGCGCACTCGAACAGCAGGAAGTCGCTCAGGCGACGCTCGCCGCCGGTGCGGATCAAGAGGTCGGGATCGGGCAGCGGCGACGTGGTCATGAAGCTGCGGATCGTCTGCTCGTCGATCTCCTCCGGGATGACGACGCCGGCGCGGGCGCGCACGGCGAGCGCGCGCACGGCGCTCACGACGTCGCGCCGACCGCCGTAGTTCACGGCGAGGCCGAGGGTCATCGCGGCGCCGCCCTCCGTGTCGGCGGCCAGGCGCTCGACGGCGCGGCGCGTGCGGTTCGGCAGATCCTCGAGCTCGCCGATGGGCACGACGCGGACGCCGCGCTCGACGTACGCCTCGCGCTCGCCCTCGGCGAAATCGGCGCAGATGCGCATCAGCGCGTCGGTCTCTTCTTTGGGGCGCGACCAGTTGCCGACGCTGAAGGCGTAGAGCGTCGTGGTCGGGACGCGGCGCTCGAGGCAAGCCCAGACCGCGCGCTTGGCGGCGGCGGCGCCGCGCTCGTGGCCCGCGGTGCGCGGGAGGCCGCGCGCCTCTGCCCAGCGGCCGTTGCCGTCGAGGATGAGCGCCACGTGGCGAGGGAGCTGGCCGAAGCTGGGGTTTTGCGTGCTCAAAGAGATCTCCGGGCCGGCGCTGCGCCAGCGTCCTAAGAACGCCCGTACTCTGCCCCGCGCGTGGGGCGACGACACGCTCTTCGGGTGATGCGATGATGGAGGTTCGGTGCAGCGCGACCAATCCCCTTGCGCGGCGCCACGAAATCTGTTCGCCGGAGTGGTAGGAGATCCGCCCGCTGGCGTCGAGTCGTTCGACGAGCATCCCCGCACGAAGCCGGGGCCACGGCGCACGCGGGCGCGCTGTCGAAGAGCGCGGGCCGTGAAATGCCTGACGCCGAAGCAGCGCGCCGAGGCGCTCGCGACCGTCAAGCCGCCGGGAGCTCGACGCGGAACTCGACGTCGGGCGGGCCCTTGAGGGCGCACTCGGCGGAGCCGCCGTGCGCCTCGGCGATGGCGCGGACGATGGCCAGGCCGAGGCCCGTGCCGCCCCTGCCCTCGCGCGTGGTCGCGAATCGGCGGAACAGGCGGCTCTCGACGTGGCGGTGCACCGCGCCCTTGTTCTTCACGCTGACGACGACGCGATCGCCCTTGCGCTCGACGCCGACGTCGAACGACGCGGCGCGCTCGCCGTGCGCGGCGGCGTT
>DASYCF010000687.1:0-4220 GCA_036500365.1 Byssovorax sp. | reverse complement strand
GCAGAGCATCCAGGCTCGGCGGGACGACCTGGCAACGCGTCGGCGCCCGTGGTTCGATGCGGGGTTGCAGGGCATCGGGCGCCGCGCGCGCGCCGCTCGTTCGAACGGAGTCGAGATGCGTCGCTGGTTTGCTTGTTCTTCGCTGGTGGTCCCCTTCGTGTGCGGGTGCGCCAGCGGCACCACGCCGACGTTCGGCTCCGGCGGCGGCGACGTCGGGCCGGCGACCACGCAGTCGTCGACGCACGCGAGCACGGGCTCGAACGCAGGGGGAGGCGGCTCGACGTTCGTCGACTCGTCGTCGAGCGCGTCGACCTCCGGCACCGGCGGCGCAGGTGGCATCGGCGGCGCGTCGCAGGCGACCGGCGGCGGCGCGACGGGCGGCTCGGGGGGCTCCGGCGGCGCGGGCGGAGCGGGCGGCGCGACGGGCGTGGGCGGAGGCGGCGGCACCGGCGGCGGCGTGCTCGTCCCGGGATGCACCGACTCGTTCACGGGCTTCGTCCTCGACTCGGGCGACACGTCGGACTTCTGCTTCGCGGCGGGCGGACCGACCGCGCCGTTCCTCCAAGACGCCGACCCGACGGCGGCGCCGAGCTCGTTCCCGATCGGCTACCCGCGCAGCGACCTCTACGTGAACAGCGCCGCGCTCATGGCGCCGCAGCTCTTCAAGTACGACTCGCTCACGTTCAACTCGGACTCGTTCGATCGCGCGGCCGCGGTGCGCGCCGACGCGGGCAAGCCGCACGTCCTCTTGCGCTATTTCAACGCGCGCACGCACCAGTCGAGCACGGCGAGCTTCGTCTTCAACAAGAACGCGGCGTCGACCGACCTGCCGACGGGCGCGGTGTTCCCGGGGCACTGGCTCTACTACCAAGGCACGCGCCTCACGACCGCGCTCGCCGCGGCCACGAACGCGCCCACGCTCACGCTGACCAGCGCGGCGATCCCGAACACGGTCTTCGGCCTCGCGAACCCGACCGGCGGCACGCAGCCGAACGCGGCGCACGGCATCTGGATCGTGATCTACGACGACCCGGCCACGCACGCGGGCAAGCTGTTCGTCAACGCGGAGCACATGCACGTGCAGAGCGTCACGCTCGCGTCGAACCAGGTGTCGGTCAACACGCGCGGCTTCCCCGACGGCGTGAAGCTCGCGCACCCCGCGAACTCGGTCGTGGCCGTGCACGTGCCAGGCGACGACATCACGGCCGTCGATCAGTGGAGCTACGACCTCGCGACCGTCGCGCCGCGCGACGGGAACGCGGCGCTCATCAGCACGCTCGTCGGCGCGTACATCGGCGCGAACTACAACGTGGACCCGGCGGCCGTCGTGACGACGAAGCCGTTCGACGGCGTCGTGTTCGACTCGACCACGTGGTTCCTCTCGCAGACCGTGGGCGCGACGATCGACACCGACGACGACCTGAAGGGCGACGACGGCATCGTCGGCAACGTGAACGTGTGGGGCGCCGGTCTCGAGGCGCTGTACGCCGCGGCGCGCGGGGCGGCCGGGCCGACGGCGATCCTCTCGGGCGGCGCGACGACGGCGCGCGGCTTCGACGACCTGAACGGCAGCCGCATCCCGGGCTTCCCGGTGGCGGGCACGCTGATCACCACGGCGCCCGACTACACGAACCAGGACGGGATCTTCGGCTGGCTGAAGCAGTACACGCACCACACGCAGTTCGGGCCGGTGTTCATGTCGGTCCTCAACGAGACGCCGACGAAGACGTACCCCGCGCTCACGCCCGTCGGCGACCCGATGCCGACCGACGATCACGGCTTCCGCATCGCGCTCGGCCTCGGCCTGCTCGAGGACACGTTCGTCGGCCAGAACCTCACGGTCGACACCTGGTACGACGAGTTCGCCGTCGACGAGACGACCGGCGTGCCGCCGACCGACGACCTCACGCGCGAGCAGAAGTCGAACTGGCTCGGTCAGCCGAGGGGTCCGTACACCCGCCTCGTCGACATCACGAGCGACAAGTCCGTGCTCGGCGCGGCCGCCGGCGAGTTCGAGGCACCGCTCACGGGCTGGACCTCGACCGACGCGTCGATGACGCTCGCGAGCGGCACGCCCGCGCTCGACGGCGCGGCGTCGCTGCAGATCGGGCCGATGACGACGTTCAACGCGCAGCCGCAGAACGTCCGCGTGAGCGGCCCGCAGATCACGCTGCAGCCGGGCGAGTACACGATGGTGTTCCAGGCTCAGGCGTCCGCCCCGCGCGAGGTCATCGTGTGCCTGTGCAGCGGCACCGCGAGCGCCCTGCGCAACGGGCAGCTCGTCTTCGTGCCCATGACGCCGACGCGCGTCACGCTCACGTTCACGGTGAAGGCGGCCGGCCTGGCGGGCCCCGTGTTCGGCGTGGGCCGCGAGTCGACGTCGCTCACCCTCGACGACCTCTACATCTTCCGCGGCTCGGCCGACGTGTTCCGGCGCGACTTCGACAGCGGCTCCGTGTTCGTGAACGCGTCGAGCTTCCGCCACGGCATCTCGTTCGGCGAGACGCTGGGCTTCATCCAGGGCCTGCAGGACCCGAGCGTGAACTCGGGCACGCCGCGCAAGCAGACGGTGCTCGGCGCGAACGACGCGATCGTCATGCTGCGCTGACGTCGGCCCTCCGTCGGTCCGCGAGGGCGCGACGGCCCGGCGCCAAGCGACGTTCGACTTGTGGTACTTCCACCAGGGTGGAGGCGATTCGCGGCGGTGTCCCGAGCGGCGACGATCGCAGGCGGCCGCGCGCACCCGGGTTCGAGGTGGGCGCGCTGCTCGGCCGTGGCGCCTACGGCGAGGTCTGGAGCGCGGTCCGCGTGATCGACGGCGCCGAGGTCGCGCTCAAGGTGCTGCGCGGCCAGCCGGGCGAGGAGGCGCGCCTCCGGTTCCGCCGCGAGGCGGAGGCCGCGGGCGCCGTCGACAGCGCGCGCGTGCCGCGCGTGCTCGAGTCCGACATGCTCGGGGCGACGCCGTTCATCGCCTACGAGCGGCTCGAGGGCGAGACGCTCGAGGCACGCCTCGAGCGCGACGGCGACCTGCCGCTGGCCGACGTGCTGCCGCTCACCGACGATCTCCTCGACGCGCTCGAGGCCGCGCACGCCGAGTCGATCATTCACCGCGACGTGAAGCCGAGCAACGTGTTCCTCGAGCAGGTCGGCGGCGAGCTCCGCGCGCGCCTCCTCGATTTCGGCGTCGCGAAGCGCTCCGCGGCCGACGACGCGATGCCGCTCCGCACGTCGACCGGCAAGACGCTCGGCTCGCTCGCGTACATGGCGCCCGAGCAGGCAGGCGCCGCCGGCTCGGTCGACGCGCGCGCGGATCTGTACGGGCTCGGCGCGATCGTGTTCCGCGCGCTCGCCGGTCGTCCGCCGTTCTCGGGCGGGTCGCCCGCCGCCGTCCTCGCGCTCAAGCTCGACCGCGACGCGCCGCCGCTCTCGTCGGTGACGGGCGTCGACTGGCCGAAGGCGGTCGAGGGCTGGCTCGCGCGCCTGCTCGCGCGGGATCCGGCGCGGCGCTTCGCCAGCGCCACGGCGGCGCGCGAGGCGCTCGAGGTCCTCTGTGAGCGCGTGGGCGTCACGCGTCGGAGCGCAGGATGATGGACGCGACGATCGCGAAGAGCCGCAAGGTCGACATGCGCGGCGGCGTGCTGCGGGTGCGCGGCGCGGGCTCCGTCGAGCAGACGTACGCCGTCGGCTCCGACCCGCTCACGATCGGCAGGCACCCGGCGTCGGGCATCGTGCTCGACGATCCGCTCGTCAGCGCCGTGCACGCCGATCTCATGGCCACGCCCGAGGGCGTGCGCCTGCGCGACTGCGGCAGCAGCAACGGCACGTTCCTCGCGGGCGCGCGGGTCGTCGAGGCGTACCTCCTCGATCGCACCGAGCTCGTCGTCGGGGAGACCACGCTCGAGTTCGAGCCGTCCGCGCCGACGCCGATGCAGGTGGCCGACGTCAAGGGCCTCGGCCCGCTCGTCGGCGGCTCGGCGGTGATGCAGCGGGTGTTCTCCCTCATCCGCCGCGGCGCGCCGACGGACCTCACCGTGCTCCTCCTCGGCGAGACGGGCACGGGCAAGGAGCTCGCGGCGCGCGCGCTTCACGACGCGAGCGCGCGGCGCGGCGGGCCGTTCGTGGTCGTCGACTGCGGCGCCATCCCGCCGTCGCTCGCCGAGGCGCACCTCTTCGGCCACGAGGCCGGCTCGTACACGGGCGCATCGGCCGCCCGCACGTCG
>DASYCF010000686.1:0-7714 GCA_036500365.1 Byssovorax sp. | reverse complement strand
ACGGCCGCGCCGCAGTCGCCCGCGAGCCGCGCGCGCCGGCCCTCGGCGAAGAAGCTCTTCGCGTCGTCCTCGGTCGCGCGCGCGAGGCGAGGCGACGCCGCGAACGCAGACGCGAGCGCGACGGCGAGGGCGACGATCCCTGCGCGCGGCAGCCGAGCCGTCGTGAGCGCGCGCCGACGGCTCCTCCACGGTGCGGTCGTGTCTGCGCCGGCGGCTCGACGCGCCGGTCCGCTCATCGCGCGCGCCTCACTGGATCTCGCTCGGGTTGATCGACTTGCGCGGCCCGGGCGTCGCGTGAGGCTGCGCGTCCTTGGCACCGGCGTGGGGGGCCGCCGCGCGGCCGGCGCGCGCCCGCGCGCGGGGCATCGGGTCGGGCTCGGGCGCGCTCGTCGACGCTTCGCGCGCGGCGCTCGTCGCGTCGGAGGGCGCGGCCTTCGCCTCGGCGGTCGCGGCCGCGGGCTCCGACGGCGGCGCGGGCGCCGTCGCGACGGCGACCACGTTCGGCGAGCTCGTCGCCGCGGTCGACTGCGGGCTCGGCCGCAGGAACGCGACGCCGAGCGCGAGCGCGGCGAACACCGCGACCGCCGCCGCGAGGTAGCCGACGCGGAAGCGCCGCACCGGAACTCCCGCCGCCACGTCGGCTCCGAGCTCGACGCCGGCTGGCAGCGGCGCGGGCGACTCGCGCGGCTCCTCGATGCACGCGCGGAACGACCGGGCGCACGTGCGGACGTCCTGGAAGCGCTCGTCGGGATCCTTCGCCAGCGCGCGCTCGAACCACGCGTCGAGCTTCGTGCCGATGTCGGGCCTGTGCGACGCGATCGGCTCGTGCGGGGCGGTCGAGATCAGCACGATGAGGTCGGCCTCGGACACGCCGACGAACGGCAGCTGTCCCGTGAGCGCCTCGTACGCGACCACGCCGAGGCCCCACACGTCGGTCCGCGCGTCGATACCGCCGCCGGCGCGCAGCTGCTCCGGGCTCATGTACGCCGGCGACCCGACCATGAAGCCCTGGTTCGTCTCCGTCGGCCGGTCGAACGCGGCAGAGCTCCGCGTGGCCTTGGCGACGCCGAAGTCCGCGACCTTCACGAAGAGCGAGCCGTCCTCCGTGTCGACCAGCACGATGTTCGACGGCTTCACGTCGCGGTGGACGATGCCGACCTCGTGCGCGACGGCGAGCGCGTCACCGACCTGCTCGAGGATCGAGGCCATGCGCGCGATGTCGACGGGGCCGTTGCGCTCGAACTCCTGCTCGACGTGATGCCCGGACACGAGCTCCATGACGAGGTAGGGCATGCCGTCGAACGCGCCGGCGTCTTGCACGGAGACGACGTGCTTCGTCTTCGCGCCGAGCCGCGCCGAGATCTGCGCCTCGAAGCGGAAGCGCTCGAGCGTGAGGTCGCGCGTCTCGTCGTCGAGGAGCTTCTCGTCGACGAACTTCACGGCGACGTCGGTCTTCAGCGCCTCGTGCCGGGCGAGCCACACGCGCGACATCCCGCCGTGGCCGAGCTGGGACGCGAGGCGGTACTTTCCATCGACCAAGCGGCCGGCGACGAGCTTCGGCTCGCTCGCGGTCGTCGACGGAGGGAGGCTCAACGAAGATTCCACCGAGCTTGGGTCGAAGATTAGCCGACGGCGCCGCGCTGCGGCCCTACGGAACACCCTGATTCTGCGCCAGTCGACGTTGGTTGACGAGGACGGTCCATGGTGTAGGCTGCGCGCCCCTCACGTACCGCCGGAGCGACGCGTCATGTACCTCATGCTCTCCAAGGGTCCCCGCAAGACCAACCGCACGAAGACGAAGCGCTACCGCGCGAAGATGAAGGCGAAGAACCGCGCCCGCCGCAACCGCATCTACGTCCGCTCGTAGCCAGCGATCGCGCTTGGCGGGTCAAGCGACAAAAACGAGAGAGGCCGGCGTCCCGTCCGGGAGCCGGCCTCACGCGTTCGCGATCGGGCCGCGTCGTCAGTGCTTGCCCTTCTTCTTGCCGCCACCGCCAGCTTTCCCGCCCTTGGCGCCCTTCGCGTCGGCGGGAGCGGACGAGGCGTCGGCGCCGGCTGACGCGGCCGCGCCGGCGTTCTTGTCGCCGCCCATGGGACGCTTGTCGGTGCAGAGGGTCTGGTCCTCGGTGCCCTTCGCGTCGCCCTTGAACGTGATCGAGTTGTAACAAAGCTCGAACACGTCGGCCGTGATCTTGTCCTTCTCGAACGAGCCGACCGAGACCGGGAAATCCGCCTTCGCGCCGGGCGCGAGGTCGATGTTCCAGCTCAGCGGCGTCGACAGGCGCTTCACGAGCTTGCCGTCCTTCGAATACGCGAACCCGTAGATCGCGGCGAACGTCACCGGCTTGTCGCCGGCGTTCACGGCGTCGAACTTCGGCCAGCCGCTGTCGGCCTTCTCGCTGCGGATCGTGAATTTGAGCGATTCGAACGGCGGCATCGCCTTCGGCGTGACCGCGGTCGCCGAGCTGCCTCCCGCGGGAGTCGCCGCGGGCGGCGGGGCGGCCGGCGCGGCAGACGTCGCTGCGGGCGCCGCGCTCCCGGATCCCGCCGTGCCCGCGTCCTTGCCCCCACAACCCGCGGTCGCGAGCGCTACCGCCGCGACCCCACAGAGCCACTGCTTCTTCATGTCCCCTCCGGTTCGTTCACCGCGTGAACTGCGCGTGGAGGGACGAGGCGCCGCACCTCGTGCCGCGCCTCGCGTTCGTCCGCCCCCCGTCGGAAAGTGTTCGCGACCTACGGGCCGCCCTTGCGGAGCTCCGTCAGGACGAGCTTCGCGACCGCCTTCAGCGTGTCGAACACGCCGACGCCGGTGCGAGCCACGCCCTCGAAGTCGGGGACGGTCGTCGGGTTGAGCAGCGAGCGCAGCTCCTCGACGGTCGCGATCTCGGGCAGATCGCGCTTGTTGTACTGGATGACGTACGGGATTTTGTCGAGCGAGTAGCCCTGCTCGGCCAGGTTCGTGCGCAGGTTCTCGACCGACTCCTGGTTCGCCTCGATGCGGCCGATCTGCGAGTCGGCGACGAAGCACACGCCGTCGACTCCCTTCAGGATCAGCTTGCGGCTCGCGTCGTAGAACACCTGCCCCGGCACCGTGTAGAGGTGGAAGCGCGTCTTGAAGCCGCGGATTTCACCCAGCGCGAGCGGCAAAAAGTCGAAGAACAGCGTGCGATCGGTCTCGGTCGCGAGGCTGATCATCTTGCCCTTCGCGTCCGGGTTCGTGCGCTCGTAGATGTACTGGAGGTTCGTCGTCTTCCCGCACAAACCCGGGCCGTAGTAGACGATCTTGCAGTTGATCTCGCGCGCCATGTAGTTGATGAAGCTCATCTCATCTCCTTCGCGTCCCGCCCTTCGGCGGACCCGCGACGCGCTCGGTCAGTCGTTGAAGAGGTTGTCGATGTCCTCGTCCGTGATCTCGGCGAAGGGCGAGTCGGCGCCGGGCTCCTGGACCTTCTTCAAGAGCGCCTCGAAGATGTGGTTGAGCTCCTCGCTCGCCTTGCGCACCCGGAGGCGCACGAGGCCGAGGCTCGACTTCGAGTCGAAGATCACGACGAGGATGACGCGGTTGCCGACCAGCTGGATGTGGATGTTCGCCTTTTCACCTTCGTGAAACTGCGTGGCGAACTCGTTCTCCTTGAGGAGCTTCGCCATCCCGCCCGTCGCGGCGATGTTGCCGGCGGTGAGCGAGGCGAGCGACGTCGTGTCGAGGTTGTCGACGTCGCCGCTGGCGGCGATGAGCTGCCCGTTCTTGTCGACGATGAAGACGACCTTGGCGTTCGCGTCTTTGACGAGCCGATCCACGACGTTCTGGATCTGGTTGAACTCCTCCTCGTACATCACCATCTGGGGGTTGACCATCGTTCCCATTCCTCCGAAGCGGAGTCGTCGTGGGCGCGCTGTACCGGTCGTCAGTGGCGGCCGGTGAGCGCGCATTTCGGCTCGTTCGCGGGCGCGTCACGCGACGCGGGCGAAGCGAATCGTCGATCGTCTGTTGGTCGAAGTGACGTTTCTATCCGAAGCGGGCCGCGCGGAGCAAGGAGCGCCGAGGTAGAATCCGCGAGAACGGTTCGAGACGTCGGCGAACGGCGGCGGATCCGCGCCGACGGAGTTTCGCGAACGGCCGCAGGAAGGGGCAACCAGAGCGATGGGCATCTTTTTCGTCTTCCTCGCGCCGATTTTTCTGGGCTTCGGCCTCATCTTGCTCATCGCGCGCTACTCGCCCAACGTCCCGCGCGTCGCGGCCCTCCGCGCCGGCGCGAAGGCGGACGACCGTCCGGAGATCACGCCGGACGAGTTCGCCGACACGGTGAGCGAGCTCCTCGAGGCGCTCGGGCTCGAGACGGTGTTCTCGTCGGCCGGCACCGGCGGCGTGCTCGACGTCACCGCCCGCGACCCGAAGCCGCTCACCGGCGGGCGCATCCTCTTCCACGCGACGCCCGTGCTCTCGCAGCAGATCGACGCCGCGGACGTGCTCTCGTTCGCGGAGGGCGTGCGCGGCGACATGGGCGCCTTGAAGGGCATCTTCATCGCGCTCGCCGGCTTCACCGAGGAGGCGCACGCGGGCATCCGCAGCTCGCCGGCGCCCGTGGATCTGATCGACGGCGCGCGCCTCTTCGAGCTGGTCCGTGAGCACGTGCCCGCGCGCGTCGAGCTCATCTCGCAGTACCGCGGCTTCGACACGATCCCCCGCCGCCACGCCCGAGCCGGCCGCGAGCTCGAGCACGGCGCCTGAGGCGGGCGCTGCGGCTGAGGCGGGCGCTCGGCGCCGATACGGGCGCATCCGCTCCGCTACGGTGCTCGGCGTACCAGAGTACGCCTGCGCTCCGTTGCTCGCGGCTGCACCCGCCTCGGCGCCGATCGCCTTCGCCTCAGATCGTCCTGCCAAGTCTTGACGGGGCCCGGGGCTCGCGAGGACCGACGTCGAGGCGGATGATTCGGCGTGAGACGGGTCCACATGCGAGCGCCGGAGCGCAGCCGTGCTCCAGCACGGCGAGCACCGCCGCGCAGCAGGTGGGCCCGTATCGCGCCGAAGCGCCGCCTCGACCTTGACCGCGTGGGGCTGGCACGGGATAGCCGTCGCCGATGCGCGTAGACAAGACCCGCACCGCCGCGGCGGTCGCGCTCCTCACCGTGGCTGGCCTCCTGGCGCCTGGGGATGCGCGGGCGGATCTCGCGGCCATCAGCCCCGAGCTCACGCGTGCCGTCGCGGACGTGCACCGCGCGCAGGGCGCCGAGGTGTACGCGGCGCTCCGCGACCTTTGGCGGACGTGGGACCGCGCCGACCCGGCCGAGGTCGAGGAGGCGCTGCTCGCCGCGGCGGACGACGCGTCGACGCCGCCGCCCGCGCGCGTGTACGCGGAGCTCCTCTCGGCGTACGCGCGACGCCGTCGCGGCGATCTGGACGGGGCGCAGGCCATCGTCGGTCGGCTCGGGTTCGTCGGCCGCTTCATGACGCTCGGCCCGTTCGACGACGACAACAAGGCCGGCTTCGCGCGCATCTTCGACGTCGAGAACGAGCAGCTCTCGACGGTGGAGCCGAACCGCACGTACGACGGCAAGGAGCGCCCCGTCCACTGGCGGCTGCCGCCCGCCGGGAGCTCGTACGGCTGGTTCGACTTCGGCGAGTTCATGCGCCCGCGCGAGCACGTGTGCGCGTTCGCGTCGACGTGGCTCCGCGCGAAGCAGGGCTCGCGCGCGCCGCGCCCCGTGTCGCTCTGGATCGGCACGGCGGGCTCGTTCAAGCTCTGGTGGAACGGCGAGGAGGTGCTCGAGGACGCGGGCTACCGCGAGCTCGACGCCGGCCGCTTCGCCACGACCGTCACGCTCGGCCCGGGGCTGAACCGCGTGCTCGTGAAGGTGTGCGCGCAAGACGAGGCGCCGAAGTTCGCGCTCCGCGTGGGCGACGAGCGCGGCGCGCCCGATCTCGCCGTCGACGCCGTCGCCGACATCGAGGCGAGCGCCGCGTTCGCCGGCGCGCACCGCCCGGCGGCGCCTCCGACAGCGAGCGCGCGCGCGTCGAAAGACAAGGCCGCGCCGCCGAAGAAGGCCGGCCCGCCCGCGCACCGCGGCTCGCTCGAGGGGCCGATGCAGACGCTCGGCCGCGCGGCCGACGCGCAGGGCGCCAGCGCCGAGGCGCTCGAGGCGTTCGCGCACTACCTCGCCGTGACCGGCGGCGATTCGAAGCCCGAGCACAAGTCGCGCGACCTCGCGCGGCGCGCCGCCGAGGCCCAGCCGTCGATCCGCCGCCTCCTGCTCGCCGGCCGCCTCGCCGAGGATCACAACCAGCAGCGCTTCTGGGTCGACAAGGCGAAGGCGCTCGCGGGACCCAGGTCGCGCGATCTCGAGGTGCTACTCGCCGACGCGCAGCTCACGCAGGGCGGCATCAATTGGCGCGACGCCGTGCCCCTCTACGAGCACATGCTCGCCATCGACCCGGACGACGTGAGCGCGACGCTCGGCCTCGCCGATCTGTACGCGGAGGCCGGCCTCAAGCGGACCGGGCTCGCGACGCTCGAGCGCGCCGTCCAGCGCCAGCCGGCCTGCCTCGCGCTGCTCCGCGCCTACGCCGGGCATCTGCGGGGCGTCGGCCGCGACACGGAGGCCGCCGAGGTCGAGACGCGCTACGCCGCGTTCCGCTTCGACGACACCGGCTTCTTGAGCCAGCAGGTCGAGCTCGCCGTCGCCCGGCGTGACGAGCCTGGCGCCGAGCGCTGGCTCGCCCGGTTCCTCCGCGCCGAGCCCGACTCCGCGTACGCGCGGGGCATCGCGGCGCGCACCTACCGCGCGCTCGGCCACCCGGACCTCGCGCTCGCCGCCTACCAGCGCGCGCGCGAGACCGCGCCCGAGGACATCGGCACGCTGCGCGCGCTGTCGGACCTGTACGGCGAGGAGGGCAAGAAGGAGGAGCAGCTCGCCCTCCTCCGCCAGATCCTCACGATCAGCCCGCAGGCGAAGGACGTGCGCGAGTACGTCGAGCACATCGAGCCGCCCAGGCCGCGCGCCGACGAGGCGTACGCGTGGGCGCCCGAGAAGTTCCTGCCGATGCGCGCGACCACGCTGAAGACGTGGCCGAAGCGCACGCTGCGCAACCTCACCGTGACGACCGTGTTCCCGAACGGCCTCGCGAGCCGCTTCCGACAGGTCGTCTTCCAGCCGCTCACCGACGAGGCGGCCGCGAAGTCGCGCGAGTACGCGTTCGACTACCAGGCCGACCGGCAGACGGTGGTCCTGCGCAGCGCGAAGGTCTACCGCGCCGACGGCAAGCCGGACGAGGCGTTCGAGAGCGGCGAGGCATCGTCGAACGATCCGTCGATCGCGATGTACACGTCGTCGCGCGTCTTCTACGTGCACTTCCCGCGCATCAGCGCCGGCGACGTCGTCGAGCTCCGCTACCGCGTCGAGGACGTGGCGCCGCGCAACGAGATCGCCGACTCGTTCGGCGAGATCGAGTACCTCGGCTCCGACGAGCCGGCGTCGAGCAGCGAGTACGTGCTCATCACGCCCAAGGCGCGCACCTTCTACACGTCCGCGACCAACCTGCCGACGGCGAAGCACGAGGTGAAAGAGGTCGGCGCGACGCGCGTCGAGCGCTGGTGGGTCGACGACATGCAGCCCATCGCGCCCGAACCGAACATGCCGCCCTGGGCCGAGGTGCTCGGCCACGTGCACGTCTCGACCTTCAAGAGCTGGGACGAGATGGGCGCCTTCTACTGGGGCC
>DASYCF010000685.1:0-2827 GCA_036500365.1 Byssovorax sp. | reverse complement strand
GGGAGGCGCGCTCTTCTTCCTCGCCGCGTACGTGTTCATCGTGGCGAAGCACCTCGCGTATCCGTACGAGATCGAGTGGATGGAGGGCGGCGTGGTCGACGCCGTGCACCACATCCTCGGGCCAGGCCGGCTCTACGAGGCGCCCACGGTCGAGTACACGCCGTTCATCTACGCGCCGCTGTTCTTCTGGGTCTCCGCGGCGCTCTCGGCCGTGCTCGGTGAAGGGCTCTTCACGCTGCGGCTCCTCTCGTTCGTGTGCTCGCTCGGCGCGACCGCGCTCGTGGCGGTGCTCGTGCACAAGGAGACGCGCTCGGCGCTGTTCTCGTTCCTCGCGGCGGCGCTCTTCCTCGCCACGTACCGCGCGGGCATCGGCTTCCTCGACCTCGCGCGCGTCGACTCGATGTTCGTGCTGCTCCTCCTGGCGATGGTCTACGTGCTGCGGTGGTACCCGTCGCGCCGCGGGCAGATCGCCGCGGCCGCGCTCGGCGCGCTCGCGTTCCTGACGAAGCAGTCGGCCGTGTTCGTCGTCGGCGCGCTCGCGTTCGGGCACCTCGCGTTCGAGCGGCGCCGCGGCCTCCCCTTCGCGCTCGCTGCGCCCGCGTTCGGCGCGCTCGCGTTCCTCGCGCTGAACGTGTTCTACGGGGGCTGGGCCTACTACTACCTCTTCTGGATCCCGCGCCAGCACCCGAGCCACTGGGAGGAGGCGTACCTCTTCTGGACCGACGACCTGCTTCGTCCGCTCTCGATAGTGGCGCTCGCGGCGCTCGCGTACGTCGCCCTCGGCGAAGGCAAGGGGCGGCGGGTCTACGGCGCGGCGCTCGTCGGCGCGCTCGTGATGGGCGTGCAGGGGCGCGTGCACGCGGGCGGCTGGGCGAACGTCGAGATCCCTCTCTTCGCGGTGCTCGCCGTGACGGGATCGATCGGCCTGCACACCTTCGCCGAGCGCGCCGCGCAGGGGCGAGGCCGCGCCGTCGCGCTCGCCGCCGTCGCCGCGCAGCTCGCCATGCTCGCGTACGACCCGCGCAAGTCCGTGCCGACGATCGCCGATCGCGCCGCGGGCGATCAGCTCCTCGAGTCGCTGCGCAAGGTCGACGGCCCCGTGTTCCTGCCCGCGCACGGCGACCTGCTCGTGCGCGCCGGCAAGGAGCCGATCGCGCAGGAGATGGCGATGAACGACGTCATCGGCATCGGAGGCGGCCGCCCCGGCGCCGCGCTCCGCAAGGAGCTGCTCGAGTCGTTCAAGCACCGGCGCTACGACGTCGTCGTCCTCGACACCGAGTTCATGAAGCGCGAGGTCGAGCAGTCCTACAAGCGCAAGCGCGACGTGTTCACGTCTCGAGACGTGTTCTTCACCATCTCCGGGATGCGCACGCGCCCGCGCACCTGGTACGTGCCGAAGTAATCGCGTCAGCGAGGCTCAGGCGCAGGCTCAGGCGCGGGCTCAGGCGCGGGCTCGGGCTCAGGCGCGGGCTCGGGCTCAGGCGCGGGCTCAGGCTCGGGCTCGGGCTCGGGCGCGGGCTCAGGCTCGGGCTCGGGCTCGGGCGCGGGCTCGGGCTCGGGCTCGGGCTCGGGCGTGGGTGGACGGTGGGCTTGCGGCGGCTCGTCTGACCCTTCGCGGGCGAGGGCGATGCGGTGCTGGAGCCAGAGGCCGATCGCGACCGTGAAGAGGATGCCGCCTGCGCGAAACTCGCCCGGCGCGAGCAGGAGGCACGCGCCCGCGAACGCGCAGCCGGCGACGGCGCGCCGGTCGACGGCGGCCTCGCTCTCGTCGCCGGGGACCGGGCCGAACAGGAAAGAAACGAACCGCGGCGTCGCCACGCGCGGGAGCGTAGCGCGCCGCCGGGCTTTTGCGGCTCCCCGGAGGGGCGTTTGCTATGCTCGGCGGGCCACATGACTTCCTCTTCTCCCGACGGGCCCGCGCCCCTGGGCGGCGCCGCCGCCCCCGCTGACGACGACGCCACGTTCCCGCGCTTCGGCCACCCCGAGGACACGACGCCGTCCGCGCGCTTCGCGCACTGGCTGCGGCTCGATCTCGCGCGCTCGAGCTTCTGGGACATCTTCCGCGAGGTCTACCTCCGGTTCGATCGGCGCGTGCTCGGCATCGCCCGCATCCTCATCGGGTGGTTCTTCATGTGCGACCTCTTCCACCGCACCGGCGTGTGGAACGACATGTACTCGTCGGTCGGCGTCTTGCCGACGCACCTCAACCTGCAGCGGCCGCTCGCGTACGGCGCGTTCAGCTTCTTCAACGCGTTCGAGTCGCCGACCGAGCTCGTGCTCCTCTGGTGCGCGATGTTCGCGACCTACTTCTGCCTGATCGTCGGGTGGAAGACGAAGCTCATGCAGGTGCTCTCGATGGTGTTCGTCGTCAGCATGAACGGCCGCGTGCTGCTCATCGAGAACGGCGGCTACGTCGTCCACAACCTGCTCGCGATGTGGACGTGCTTCTTGCCGATGGGCGACCGCTTCTCGATGGACGCCTTCGTCGCGTCGATGCGTCGCCGGCGCGAGGCGACCGACGAGGAGCTCAACGACCGCGAGGGCGTCGTCCTCGACGACGCGAAGGTCCCGCACTACTCGCTGCTCGGCATCGTGCTCTTCGTGCAGATCGGCGCGATCTACTTCTTCAACTACCTGCACAAGACCGGGCCGGCCTGGCACAACGGCACCGCGGTCCACTACGTCATCTACGTCGACCGCATGGTCACGCCGTTCGTCGCGCAGGTGCGGGACTACATCCCGAACTGGATGATCCTGTTCATGACGCGCTCGACGATCTCGTTCGAGATGATCATCGCGTTCGTGTTGTTCTCGCCGGTCGCGTATG
>DASYCF010000684.1:0-1710 GCA_036500365.1 Byssovorax sp. | reverse complement strand
GCTCGCGTT
The DNA here is from genome assembly GCA_036500365.1 of Byssovorax sp. Classification (GTDB taxonomy): domain Bacteria; phylum Myxococcota_A; class Polyangia; order Polyangiales; family Polyangiaceae; genus DASYCF01. The sequence goes on along the minus strand of DASYCF010000684.1, from coordinate 1,701 downwards.
CTCGGCCGACGGAAAGCGCCTCGTGAGCGGCGCCGCCGATCACACCGCGCGGGTGTGGGACGTCGCCGCGCGGCGCGCCGTCCGCGTGATCCCCGGCTTCTCGCAAGGGCTCGCGCTCACGCGGGACGGCCGGTCGCTCGCGTTCGGCACCGAGGATCGCGCCGTCGCCGTGTGGGACGCCGCGACGGGCGCCGCCCGGGCGACGCTGCGCGGTCACGCCGGACAGGTGCTCGCCGTCGCGTTCTCGGGTGACGGCGGTCGCCTCGTGTCGTGCGCCGACGATCGCGCCGCGCTCCTGTGGGACGTCGACAAGGCGCGCACGCTCGCCGCGGTCGAGGGGCACGCGCGCCCGCTCGTGTCGCTCGCCGTCGCCGCGTCCGCCGACAGGCTCGCCGTCGCGTCGCGCGATCGCCGCGCGATCGTGTTCGGGGTCGGTGAATCAGGCCTCGTCGCGCACGCGCTCGCCGCCGACGCGACCTCCGCGCTCGCGCTCTCGGCGGACGGCGCGCTCGCCGCGGCGGCGACGACGGCGCGCGTGGTCGACGTGTGGGACGCCGCCACCGGCAAGACGACGGCGACCGTCGCCGAGCACGACGCCGACGTGACGGCTGTCGCGTTTCAACCTCACGGCAAGCTCGCCGCGAGCGCGTCGCTCGATCGCAAGATCGCGCTGTTCGACGTGACGACGGGCGCGCACGTGGCGACGCTCGCGGGCCACAGGGCGGGCGTGCGCGCGATCGCGTTCTCCCCCGACGGCAAGCGCCTCGTGTCGGGCGGGGCCGACGCGGACGCGCGCACGTGGGACGTCGCGCGCGCCACGCAGCTCCTGCCGCTCGAGCTCGGGCTCGGCTACGACGCCGCGAGCGTCGCGTATTCGCCCGATGGCGCGACGATCGCGACCGGCGCGCGCGGCGACACGATCGGCCTCTGGGACGCGGCGACCGGTCGATCGCTCCTGTCGATCGCAGGGCCTGCCGGCTCGGTCACGCGCGTCGCGTTCTCGCCCGACGGGCGGTTCGTCGCGGCGGCGGGTCGCGACGGGTCGGCGCGCGTCTACCACGTGGGCTCGGGCAAGTACGCGCGGCGCCTCGACGCGGGCCGCGCGCCGCTCGCCTCGGTCGCGTTCTCGGCGCGCACCGGCCTCCTCGCGACGGCCTCGGCCGACGGCTCGCTGCTCCTCTGGGACGTCGAGGCAGGCGCGATCGCCGCGACGATCCGCGCGGTCGCGGGCAGCGCGAGCGCGTACGTGTTCACGGCCGACGGCGCGTTCGAATGGCTCGGCGACCCCGCGAGCGACGTCGCGCCGGTGTGCCGCGTCGGACCGAAGAGCTACCCGTTCGCGCTCTGCGCCGAGCGCGCGTCGACGAAGGGCCTCTTGAAGAAGCTCCTCGCCGGCGACGCGTCGTACCGCGATCCTTGATCCCCGCTCGACGAGCATCGTCGAGCGTCGGACGGCGAACCTGGCGGCCTTGACAGGCCCAGGGGGGGGGGACAGCTAACCTGCCGTATACTTGGTCCGATGGCGGCATGACGATGGGCGACGTCCACTACAACGCGACCGACGGCGGCAGCGCCGGCGACGCGGGCCTCACGTGGGGCACCGACGACACGCTGCAGGAGCCGAGCGTCGACGCCAGCTACGTCGCGCGCGCAGACTCGTGGTCGACCAGCGATACGGTCTACGATGGCGGCCTCGAGCTC
>DASYCF010000683.1:0-4663 GCA_036500365.1 Byssovorax sp. | reverse complement strand
CCTCAAGAAGTGGGCGAGCGACGCCGGCATCTCCGGCAGCGACGACGAGCTCGTGCAGAACCCCAAGGTGAAGGAGTTCATGCAAAAGGAGATCGACAAGGCCTCCGCCGAGTTCAAGGGCTTCGAGCGCGTGCGGAAGATCACCCTCACGAAGGACGACTTCACGACGCAGAACGGCCTCCTCACGCCGAGCCTCAAGCTGAAGCGCCGCGTCGCCTGGACTCAGTACGGCCCCTCGCTCGAGGCGCTCTATCAGGAGCCCGCGAAGAAGGAGCAGCCGGCCGAAGCTCGGTAGTCGGCAGCGAAACCCGTCGGCGCTGCCGACGTAAAGCCGTGACCGAGGGGGGATCATGGCGGCATCGAAGAACAGCAGCACGCTCGGCCCGGACGCGGCGCTCGCGCTCGCGAAGATCGGCGACGAGCTCCGCGCGACCGGCGGGCCGACGCGCGTCGTCGTCATCGGCGGCGGCTTCGCGGGCGTCTACACGGCGAAGCACCTGACCGAGATGCTCGGCGCGCGCACCGACGTGACCGTCGAGCTCCTCAGCGAGACGAACTACTTCGTCTTCCAGCCGCTCCTGCCCGAGGTCGCAGCCGGCGGCATCGCGGCGACCCACGTCGTGAACCCGGTGCGCGAGATCGTGCCGAAGGCGCGCTTCCGCTGCTGCGTGGTCAAGAGCGTCGACCTCGCGAATCAGCGCGTGCTCGTCTCGCAGGGCGAGGGCAAGGAGCTCGTCGCGGTGCCGTACGACCACCTCGTCTTCGCGATGGGCAAGGTCACGAGCTTCGCGTCGATGCCCGGCGTCGCCGAGCACGCGCTCGCGATGAAGGACTTGGCCGACGCGTACAAGCTGCGAAACCACGTGCTCCGCTGCCTCGAGCTCGCCGACATCGAGCCCGACGCCGAGAAGAAGCGCGCGTGGCTCACGTTCGTCGTCGCGGGCGGCGGCTTCTCCGGCGTCGAGACGGTGGGCGAGCTCTGCGAGCTCGTCACACGATCGCTCCCCTACTTCCCGCACGTCGCGCGGGAGGACGTGCGCTTCGTGCTCATCCACTCGCAGCCCGCGATCCTGCCCGAGATGCCGCCGAAGCTCGGCGCCGCGGCGCGCACGATCCTCGAGGGGCGCGGCATCGAGATGAAGCTCTCCGCGCGCGTGCGGGCTTGCTCGCGCGATCACGTCTACCTCGGCGACGGCTCGAAGATCGCGACGCGCACCTTCGTCTGCACGGTCGGCAACGCGCCGAACCCGATCGCGAAGCACACGATCGCGCAGGGCAAGTTCAAGGAGGCGGAGGTCAAGGGCAAGCCGATCGGCGTCTTCGCGACCGACGCGACGCTCGCGTGCGTCGGCAAGCCCGGCTACTGGGCGGTCGGCGACTGCGCCGGCATCCCGAGCCCGACGGGCGAGGGCCTCTGCCCGCCGACGGCGCAGTTCGCCATCCGCGAGGCGAAGGTCTGCGCGAAGAACGTCCTCGCGACGATCGACGAGAAGCCGCTCGACGGCTTCGCCTTCAAGGCGCTCGGCGTGCTCGCTTCGCTCGGCCAGCGGAGCGCGGTCGCGGCCGTGTTCGGCGTGCAGATCTCGGGCTTCGTCGCGTGGTTCCTCTGGCGCACGATCTACCTGTCGAAGCTCCCGGGCATGATCCGGCGCCTGCGCGTCACGATCGACTGGACGCTCGATCTGTTCTTCCCGCGCGACATCACCGAGCTCTCCGTCGCCAAGCGCGAGCGCTTGACCGTGAGCCACTTCGAGGCGGGCGAGAGCATCGTGACGAAGGGCGAGATCGGCCGCGAGCTCTACGTGATCCTGAAGGGCGAGGTCGACGTCGGCGGCGCCGACGGCGCGAGCGTGGCGAAGCTCGGTCCGCGCGACGTGTTCGGCGAGAAGGCGCTGCTCGAGGACACGCGCCGGAACGCGACCGTGCGCGCCGCCACCGACGTCGACGTGCTCGTGCTCTCGCGCGCCGACTTCCGCTCGATCGTGTCGAACTTCGCCGTGCTCGACGACCACTTCGCGAAGCTCATGAAGGAGCGACACGGCCCGGCGGTGGAGCCGACGACGACGACGACGATGGCGTAGCGCGCCGCGCGAACGCCGCGAAGTGCTCGAGGACGAGCCGGTGGATGAAGATGTATCCGCCGCCGACCCGCCGCAGGAACACGAGCTGCACGGCGCTGTCGCAGAGCGCGGCGACGCGCGCCGGGACGTCGCCGCGGAGGGCGAGCATCCCTCGCAGGAGATAGTGGGACACGAGGTCCACGCCCCCGAAGCCGAGGCCGAACGCCATACCGGTGACCGCGCCCACCTCGAGGCAGTTCTTCAGCGACACACCGCCGACGGGCGCGATGAGCGTGTCGCTCACGTAGTCGAGCGTCGCGCCCACGACCGCGAGCGCCGCGGCGACGAGCAGCGCGCGCGCGGCCGTGCGGTGGATGCCCTCGTTCACGCCCGTCTTCTGCCGCACGACGCCGGGCTCGAGCGAGAGGAACAGCGCGATGAAGAGCCCCGTGAACAGGAGCCCGAGCGCGACGGCGAGCTCGGGCACGGACGATCGGATCGCGACGACCGTGCGCTCGTCCAGCGCGAGGACGACGCTCTCGCCGCTGCCGGGCGTGGCGTTCCGCGGCAGCGCGGCCCGGCTCACGAGCGCGCCGTCATCGACGCGGTAGACCGCGAGCGCGTCGGGCGAGATCGCGGCGACGACCGTGGGTCCCACGGCGATCGCGCGGGCGGCGAACGGGATCGTGCGCTCGACGGCGCCGCTCGGCGCGAAGACGACGATGCCCGCGCGCTGCGCCGCGACGAGGCGATCGGTTCCCCGCACGAACGCGAGCGAGGCGTCGTCCTTCGCGTCGTCGCGCTTCGCTCCGGCCTCGCACGCCGACGTCGGGAGCGCGCGACGCGCGTGCGGCGCGGCCATCTCGAAGCGCTCCACGCAGTCGCCCTTGCTCACGGCGAACCACGCGCCGGACGACGCGATCGCCACGTCGTCGAAGCTCGCGGAGACGCGCATGTCCCCGAGCGCGACCGGTGACGGGGCCGCGGCGCCCGCGAGATCGAACACCGAGAGCGCGCCGGACTCGGAGCGCGAGAGCGCATGCGCGCCGTCCGGCGAGACGACGACGTAGCTGTCGAAGCGCCCGACGACGGCGACGTCGGGCCGCGCGGCCGTCTCGCGAGACACGCGCGAGAGATCGAGCAGGACCGACGCGCCGTCCGCGGACACGAGCAGCCCGCGAGGCGTGTACGCCGCGCTGGTCACGCGCGCGAGGCGCGGCACGCCGCTCGGGGGACCGAGCGTCATGACCTCCGCGAGCGTCTCTGGATCGCGGATCTGCACGCGCCACCCCGCCTCGCCGCTGCGGTACGTGACGGCGGACGCGCCGCGCTCGTCGAGCACGAGCTGACCCTCGACGCCGGTCGGGCGCGCGGCGCCGGAGGTGAGGTCGACCCGCATGACGCCGGCCGCGTCCTCCGGCGTCACGTAGAGCGCCCTCCCGTCAGCCGTCAGCGATGCGCTCGTCGCGCGCACCGGCACCGACGCCGTGGCCCTCAACGCGCCTCCCTCGACGCAGTACGCCGTGACGCGCGCAGGCACCCCACCGCGCAGCGGGACCCAAGCGGCCAGGGCGGGCGCGACCGCGAGCAGCGCCGCCCACAGCGCGAACCGGCCGAGCCGCGGGCGGATGCTCTCGACCGTGCGGATCTCGCACCCCGCCCGGAGACGCTCGCGCCGGCTCGCGAGGACCAGCGTGAGCGGCAGGCTGACGGCGAGGCCCACCGCGAACGAGATGACGACCTCCTTCCAGTCGAGGGGCTCGCCACCCTGGAGCTCGAACTGGAGCGCGAACACCGCGGCGGGCACCGGCGTCGTCAGGGCGAGCATCGCGAAGAACGACGCGATCTTCTTGGGCCACGTGCGGCTCGCCTGCGTCGGCAGCGTCGACAAGCGGTAGTCGAGGGCCGCGAGCGTGAGCCCCGTCGCGATGCCGAGCGACACGCGGATGAGCAGCGGACCGCCGTTCACCGTGAAGAACGAGCAGAAGAGGCCGGCGATCGCGACGCGCGTCACGGCGAAGTACGCGAAGCGCCACGCGCGCGGGAGGCTCGTCGGCTGCATGTGCTCGAGCGAGAAGATCGTCTCGCAGTTCGACTCGAGGTCGCTCGCGAGCCACGTGAGGGCCTGCTTCGTGCGCTCGGCGCCGAACGGGAGGTGACCCGCGCGCCGCGCGAACATGCGCTCGACGTAGCGATCGAAGAGCGCCTCGCGGCGAGATCCGCCGTCGGTCGTCGCGCCCGCGGCCGCCGGCGCCGCGCCGCCGCTCGACCCCTCGCCGTCGGCGTACGACAGGCTCATGACGTGCAGCATGAGCGGCGAGCCCGCGAGGTCGGCGAGCTCGGGGTCGGCCTCGAGGGCGCGCACGAGCGGCGCGAGGCGAGGCCCGGCCGCGGCGAGGTAGCCGTCGATCTGAGCACGCGTGAGGGCGCGCAGCTGGATGGCCGCGTCCAGCTTGAGCCGCTCGGGCAGCGCCTCGTAGTCGGTCTTCCTGCAGGCGACCGCGATCGGCACGAAGCCGCGTTCGGCGCGGAACGCGTTGATGGCGCGCACGCACGCGCCGCGGCGCGACGCCTCGACCTCGTCGAGCCCGTCGAGCAGGAGC
>DASYCF010000682.1:0-2216 GCA_036500365.1 Byssovorax sp. | reverse complement strand
CTTGCTCTTCCGCTGGCCGAGGTCCGAGGTCCGAGGTCCCAGGGACATGGTCCTCTCGACCACGAACTCCACCGCCCTCACGCGCTCCTGCATCGAGACGCTCTCGATCGGCAGGTAGCTGACGCCGTGCTGCTCGAGCATGAGCTTGACCATCCCGTCGATGCGGACGACCGAGTCCCACGAGACGCCGGCGCGCACGCCGTCGTCCTTGAGCAGCGACGGGTGCGGCCGCAGGAAGAACACGATGCCCTGGCTGACCCACGCCATGTAGTCCCGGAAGCGCTGGTCGTTCATCATCGCGGCGGCGTTCGTCGTGTGCTCGGCGACGTACGCGAGGTTGTCGAACGCGCGGTCCGACACGAAGCGCGCCTCGTGCTGCTTCTCGACCGCGACCTGGCGCGCGAACACGCGCTCCTGGTACTCGGCGACGAGGTCCATGTCGGTGCGGAGCACGTCGAGCGACGTCTCCATCTCGGCGAGCACCGCGCGCGCGACCTCGCTGATCATCGGCAGGCCGTAGCGCCGGCTGATGTACCGGCACAGGGTCGTCTTCCCGGTCGCGTGACTGCCGACGAAGTAGATCCGCATCGCCTAAGGCATATGCGATCGGTCTGACAGCAAGGCGTCGATCTCCCCGATCACGTCGGTGTTCTCGGGGGATGAGACGTACACGGCGCGCGCGGACTGGAGCAACTCCCGCCCCTTGGCGGCGTCTCCGGTGCGCAGCTCGACCGTCCCGAGACCCTTCTCGGCCCGCGCGCGCCAGATCGGATCCCCCGTCTTGGGGTCCATCAACGCCAGCCCGGCCTCGAGCGCCTCGCGCGCGCCCTTCCAGTCCGCCTTCTTCACGAGCACGACGCCGACCTCGATCTTGCCCTCGGCGACGAGGAAGGCCGGCGCGTCCTTGCCGATCGCCGCGAGGATCGCGAGCGCCTTGTGGGCGGGCTCCTCGGCGTGCTCCTCGTCGCGCACCGAGATCAGCGCGTTGGCGACGTTGATCCACGCGATCGCGACCTCCTGGCCGTTCGGCCCGAGCACCTTCGTCCACAGCTCGATGCACTCCTCCCACGACGCGATCGCGTCGTCGAGCCGCCCCATCCTCGCGAGCAGATCGGCGCGGTTGTTGAGGTCGGACGCGACGTTGTAGTCGGAGCCCTCGGTCGCGCGCGCGAGCGCGAGCGAGCGGTCGAGCGTCGCGAGCGCCTCGTCGAGCTTGCTCTGGCCCTGCAGCGCGACGCCCAGCGCGGACAGCGCGACGCCCCGCATCTCGCCGTTCTTGCCGTCGACGCGCTCCGCGATCCGCAACGCCTCGCGCGCGTCGGCCTCGGCCTCGGCGTAGCGGTGGAGGTGCGAGTGCGAGATCGAGCGGTCGCCGTACGCACCGGCGAGCGGCTGGCTGAACTCGCCGTGGCGCGCGTGAAACTCGGCGATCGCGCCGTCGAAGTCGGCGATCGCGCGCTGCTCCTCGCCCATCGCCGACAGCACGCGCCCGCGCTCGTTCAGCGCCATCGCCAGCACGCCCGTCCGGGTATCCGCCTTCTCCATCGCGACGAGGCGGTCGGCGGCCTCGAGCGCCTTGCCGAGCTCGCCGCGCTGCTTGTCGACCGCCACCGTCGCGCGCAGCGCCACCCGCACGGAGCCCGAGACGGCGGCGGCGGTCGCCTCGGCGGTCGCGATGCGCGCCCAGTCGGACGCCTCGGGGTCGCGCGACAGGTCGAGCAGCACGAGCGCGGCATCGGACGCGGCCTCGGCGGCGGTCTCGAAGTCACCGGCGGCGCGCGCGGCGAAGTAGGTCTCGCGCAGCTCGTTGAACGCGGCCCCGAGGTCGCCGACGGTATGGAGGCCGAGCGCGCGGACGAAGCGCGCGCGCGCGGCGAGCGGCGCGTAGCCGAGCGCATCGATGCGGTTCTGCACGGCGTCGAGGGCCTGGCGGGCGTCGTCGACGCGCGCGGTGACGATCTCGTTGCGCGCGCGAGAGACGATCGTGTCGAGCTCGTTCGCCTCGCTCGCCTGGAGGGGATCCGGTGGCGCGACGCCGGCGGTGAGGTACGCCGCGTCGCCGCACGTCTCGGGCGCGGGCAGGCGATCGACGAGGGCCTGCTCGTCGGGGGCCATCGGGAGCGCCTCGACCGTGCCGGCCAGCGCCGCGCGCCGGCGCGCGAGGCAGGCGACGGCGCGGTCGTGCAGCGCGGCGGACCACGCGCCGCGCCCCGCGT
>DASYCF010000681.1:0-2188 GCA_036500365.1 Byssovorax sp. | reverse complement strand
CGCGTTCGTCGCCGCCGCGATGGCCGCCGCCGCCGATCCGCGCGTCGCGCCGGGCGGCCTGTTCGATCCCGGCGGCTGCCCCGACCCGCAGACGAAGTGCTACGTGGTCGACGGCACGCACGCGGTCGCCGTCGGCACGTCGATGGCGGCGCCGCACGTCGCGGGGCTCGCCGCGCTCCTCCTCGAGGGCGATCCCACGCTCACGCAGGCCGCCGTGAGCGACGCGTTCGTCGCGGGCGCGCGCCACGCGGGCGGCCCGGTGCCGTACGACTTCGAGCTCGGCGCGGGCGTCGCGCAGGTGGTCGGCGCGCAGTCGACGCTCGGCCCCGAGATCGGCGTCGACGTCGTGGACCCGTCGCGGAGCTGGTACGCGCTCTCGTCCGGCTACGCGCGGACCGACTCGGCGCTGCCCGTGTGGGGGACGGTCGAGCTCCGCCGCTCCGACGGCGCCGTGGCGATGGGCATCGACGGCGCAGAGCTCACGGTCACCTGCGAGAACGGGCAAATCCTGCAGCCGCTGACGAAGCTCAAGCCCGGCCTCTTCCAGTTCTCGTTCACGGGCGACGTCGGTGGGGCAGGCAAGCCCATCGCGCTCGACGTCACGTACGCCGGCGTATCGCTCGGCGCGCGCTCGATCCCGGTGGGCACCGACGCGTTCAACGACGCGCTCGCCGTGGACGCGACCAGCGGCGCCTGCACCTGCCGCGCGGCGAGCGACGGGCCCGTCCCCCGGTCGCTCCCTGCGCTCGGCGTCGTCGCGCTCGCGGCGCTCGCGGCTCACGGCAGGCGGCGTCGCTCGTGAAGCGCCCGCGCTTCTCGCGCCGCACGGCCTGGGACCTCCGGCCGAACGCGCACGCGACCGGCGCGGCGGAGGCGCGCGCGCACGCCGATGGCCTGGTCGACCTCACCGAGTCGAACCCGACGCGCGTCGGCCTGGGCGTCGGCGCCGAGCTCGTCGCGCTGCTCGGTGACGCGCGCGGCACGGCGTACGACCCGTCGCCGTTCGGCGGCGCCGACGCGCGCGCCGAGGTCGCGCGCTACTACGCCGCCAAGGGCGTCACCGCGCCGGTCGAGCGGATCGCGCTCTCGGCGAGCACGAGCGAGTCGTACGCGTGGCTCTTCAAGCTGCTCTGCGACCCCGGCGACCGCGTGCTCGTGCCGCGGCCGTCGTACCCGCTGCTGGCGCTGCTCGCCGATCTCGAGGTCGTCGACCTCGCGCACTACGACCTGGTCGAGTCGCGTGGCTTCGCCATCGATCTCGACGGCATCGCCGACGCGATCGACGCGCGCACGCGGGCCGTCGTGCTCGTGAGCCCGAACAACCCGACGGGCACGTTCGTCAAGCGCGCCGAGGCAGACGCGCTCGCCGCGCTGTGCGCCGATCGCGGCGTCGCGCTCGTCGTCGACGAGGTGTTCGGTGACTACGCGCACGCTCCGCTCGACGCGGCGTCGCGCGCGACGTTCGCCGGCGAGGCGCGCGCGCTCACGTTCACGCTGAGCGGCCTGTCGAAGGTCGTCGCGATGCCGCAGGGCAAGCTCGGCTGGATCGTCGCGAGCGGCCCCGACGGGCTCGTCGACGAGGCCGTCGCGCGGCTCGAGGTCATCGCCGACACCTACCTCTCCGTCGCGACCGGCGTGCAGCTCGCGCTGCCCGGCCTGCTCGCGGCGCGCGCCGAGGTGCAGGCGAAGATCCTCACGCGAGTCCGCGAAAACCTCGCCGCGCTCGACGCCGCGCTCGTCGGCAGCGGCGGCGCGCGGCACCCGATCGAGGCGGGCTGGTATGCCGTGCTCGTCCCGCCCGACGGCGGCCGCGACGACGACGCGTGGTCGGCCAAGCTCATGCGCGAGGCGCGCGCGCTCGTGCAGCCCGGCTATTTCTTCGACTTCGTCGAGGGCACGCGCCTCGTCGTGAGCCTGCTCCCGCCGGAGGACGCGTTCGCGCCCGCCGCGCGCGCGATCGCAGCCGCGTTCCGCGCCGTCAGCGGTGGATGACGACCCACGTCGAGACCGCGAGCTGATCGGCGGCGCGTAGGCCGTACCAGCCCTCGGGCATGCCGGGCTCGGTCCAGGCGAAGAGCCACCTCGCGTCGATCGGCGCGAGGTTCACGCAGCCGCCGCTCTTCGGCTCGCCCCAGCCGTCGTGCCAGTAGGCGGCGTGCAGCGCGTGCGGGCCGTGGAAGTTCTGCAC
>DASYCF010000680.1:0-7623 GCA_036500365.1 Byssovorax sp. | reverse complement strand
GCATCTCGTAGTGCTCGATCATCGACGTGAGGCTCGCGAGGAACGCGCCCATCAAGAACGGCAGGCCGTAGAAGAAGAAGAACACCCGGTGCGGCATCTGCCAGTAGCAGAGCGCCACGAGCGCGGCCCACACCGCGACCTCCAGGTTCATCCGCACGCGCTTCATCGGCGTGAGGCGCTTCACGTAGAAGCGGAACATGCAGAGCAGGAAGTAGATCGGGTAGCCCACCGTGTAGACCGCGAAGAGCAGCACCTTCGCGAAGAAGGGGTTTCGCGTGTAATCGGTGACGACGAAGTTGTCGACGTCGGGGTACGTGTTCGCGATCTTGTGGTGGTGAAGGTGGTAATTCGAATAGATGGTGACGCTCATGCCCGTCGGCATCCAGCAGAGCCAGGCGAGCAGGTAGCTCGCGAGCTTGCCCTTGGCGACGGTGCCGTGCACGGCGTCGTGCGCGATCGCCCCGAGCCCGCGGATCACGTACGCGACGAGGAGCGAGCAGGCGACGCCGATGGGCACCGCGTACGGGCTCGTCTGCGTGGCGTAGAGCACGGCCAGCACGCCGGCCCACATGCCGTAGAGGACGGGGATCTTCAGGATGTAGATCGGCTTGCGCCGATACGCCGCCTGAAGGATCTCGCGCGGGACTTCATCCATGCCGGCCATTTGATGCTCCTCGAAACCCTTCTACCGCGACGCGGTGTCGCCACCCGCGCGCGACCCGCGTCAGCGGGTCGCGATCACCGCGGCGCGTCGGGCGCCTCGGTAGGGGCACCCTGTCAAGAAACGGACGGGGTGACAAGTCGGTGGCATCCCGCCGAGGTGCGTAGCGCGCGACGCGCCTTCCCTGTCGCCGGGCGTTCGCCTACAGAGCGCGGACCATGACGACGCGCACGGAGACCGACAGCTTCGGACCGATCGAGGTGGACGACACGCGCCTGTGGGGCGCGCAGACGCAGCGTTCGCTCCAGAACTTCAAGATCGCGGGGGATCGCTTCACGCGGCCCATGATCAAGGCGCTCGGCCAGCTCAAGAAGGCGGCCGCGCTCGTGAACGCGGACCTCGGGCTGCTCCCGGCCGACAAATGCGCGCTCATCACGCAGGCGGCCGACGAGGTGATCGAGGGCAAGCTCGACGAGCACTTCCCGCTCGTCGTCTGGCAGACCGGCTCCGGCACGCAGACGAACATGAACGCGAACGAGGTCATCGGGAACCGCGCGATCCAGCTCGCCGGCGGCAAGATGGGCTCGAAGAAGCCGATCCACCCGAACGACGACGTGAACAAGTCGCAGAGCTCGAACGACGCGTTCCCGACGGCGATGCACATGGCCGCCGCCGCCGAGATCACGCGGCACCTCGTGCCCGAGATCGAGCGCCTCCGCGCGACCCTCGCCAAGAAGAGCGCGGCCTTCGCCGACATCGTGAAGATCGGCCGCACGCACCTCCAAGACGCGACGCCGCTCACGCTCGGGCAGGAGTTCTCGGGCTACGTCGCGCAGCTCGACTTCGGCAAGGGGGGCATCGAGCGCGCGCTCCCGTCGCTCTACGAGCTCGCGCTCGGCGGCACCGCCGTCGGCACCGGGCTGAACGCGCACCCCGAGTACGCCGTGCGCGTCGCGAAGAAGATCGCCGAGGTCACCGGCCAGCCGTTCGTGACGGCGCCGAACAAGTTCCAGGCGCTCGCCTCGCACGACGCGCTCGTCCAGGCGCACGGCGCGCTCAAGGTGCTCGCGACGACGCTCGTGAAGATCGCGAACGACGTGCGCTGGCTCGCGAGCGGGCCGCGGTGCGGCATCGGCGAGATCTCGATCCCGGAGAACGAGCCCGGCTCGTCGATCATGCCGGGAAAGGTCAACCCGACGCAGTGCGAGGCGATGACGATGCTCTGCGCGCAGGTCATCGGCAACGACGTCGCGGTCAGCATCGGCGGCGCGAGCGGCAACTTCGAGCTCAACGTCTTCAAGCCGCTGATCATCCACAACGTGCTGCACTCGATCCGCCTGCTCGCCGACGGGCTCGCCTCGTTCGACGAGCACTGCGCCGTCGGCATCGAGCCGAACCGGGCGCGCATCGACAAGAACCTCCGCGAGAGCCTCATGCTCGTGACCGCGCTGAACCCGCACGTCGGCTACGACAACGCCGCGAAGATCGCGAAGAAGGCGCACCACGACGGCACGACGTTGAAGGAGGCGGCGGTCGCGCTCGACCTCTTGACCGGCGACAAGTTCGACGAGCTGGTGCGGCCGGAACGCATGATCAGCCCGGGCGAATAGGCGTCCAGGCATCTCCATGTGTCGTGATAAGACGTGCCGGCCATGAAGACGCTCTGCATCGACATCGGCGGCACGGGGATCAAGGCCATCGTCCTCGACGCCGCGGGCGCGCCCGTCACCGAGCGCGTGCGCACCGAGACGCCGCGCCCCGCCGACCCCGAGCCGGTGCTCGCCGTCGTCGATCACCTCGCGCGGGCGCAGGGCGACTTCGACCGCGTGAGCGTCGGCTTCCCCGGCGTCGTGAAGGACGGGGTGACCCGCACCGCGCCGAACCTCGCGCCGTCGTGGGGCGGCTTCCCGCTCGCCGCCGAGCTCGAGCGCCGCACCGGCAAGCCGGCGCGCGTCGCGAACGACGCCGCGATCCAGGGCCTCGGCGTGGTCGACGGCGACGGCGTCGAGATGGTGATCACCCTCGGCACCGGCCTCGGCTCGTGCATCTACGTCGGCGGCAAGTTCGTCCCGCTCGAGCTCGGCCATCACCCGTTCGAGAAGGGCGAGACGTACGAGGAGCGCGTGTCGAACGCGGCGCTGAAGCGCATCGGAAAGAAGCGCTGGAACAAGCGCGTGCGCAGGATCGTCGCGCAGCTCGACGCGACGTTCAACTACAAGCGCCTCTACCTCGGCGGCGGCAACGCGAAGTTCGTGAAGAAGAGCGGCCTGCCCGACGACGTGACGATCGTCGACAACGTGGCCGGCCTCCTCGGCGGCATCCGCCTCTGGTCGTAGACCCTACGCGGCCACGACCTCCGCGGCGCTCGTCCTCCAGATCAGCGCGTAGAGCGCGAGCAGCGCGTAGAGGTTGAGCGACGCGACCGCGGGCACGAGCCGCGGAGAGAGCCTGAAGAGCTCGTACGCCATCGGGAAGTTCATCGACGCGACGGCGACGGCGACGACCCCGACGACGAGGCCCAGAGGCCGCACGCGGCCGTCGAGCGCGTCCCACGCGAACGACAGCACCGCCGGCAGCGCGAACACGACGTGGTGCAGGTACGTCAACGGCGCGCTCACGATCATCGCGACGACGAGCAGCCCGACGGCGGCGTGCTCCTCGCGCGGGCTCGACGCTCGAAGAGCTCGGAGGAGCGCGCCCCCCGCGAGGCCGGCGCAGCACGCGATCGCGAGCCCCCGCACGAGGCGCCGCGCGTGCGGCAGCCAACGCGCGAAGAACGACGCCGCCGAGAAGCTCAGCACGGTGTCCGGTGAGTAGAGGCCCGGCGTCGTCGCGCCCGGCGCGAGCGACGGGAGCAGGGCCGCGAACTCCCGCCACGGCGCGAGGCCGAACGCCGCGATCGACCCGCCGACGCAGACGAGCACGGTCGCCGCGCACGCGATCGCCGCGACGGGGCGGCGCCGCGCGACGAAGAACGCGAGGAACAGGATCGGCGTGACCTTCACGCACGCGGCGACGCCGACGAACACGCCCGCGAGCGCGTCGCGCCGCGCCTCGTGCGCCGCGAGCGCGTAGAGCAGCAGCGCGAGCACCACGAGGTTCACCTGCCCGAGCGACGCGCTGTGTCCGAACGGCAACAGCGCGACCGCGAGCGCCGCGGCGAGGGCGCGCGGCACGGGCACCTCGCGCGGCGCGCCCGCCCCGCGCGGCGACGACCACGCGCGCACGAACAGCGTGAGCGCCGGCGCGAGCAGCGCGACGCCGAAGAGCGCCCACAGGCGCTGCGCCATGATCGGCGCCAGTCGGCCGAGCCGACCGATCGCCTCGGCGAAGAGCGGCGGATAGAGGTACGGGTAGACGAGCCCATCGACGCGCGACAACCGGGCGAGCCGCTGCAACGTCTGGAGGTCGTAGGGATTGGCGCCTTGCGCGAGCGCGCGCGACGCGAAGAAGTAGCTGCGAAAGTCGAGCGAGACGTCGCGCAGCTGCAGGGCCTCGAAGCTCTCTGCGAGGACGACGAGCAGCAGCGCGGCGCCGACGCCGATCCACGGCGCCGCCGCGCGCAGCCGTGGACGCTCCGTGAGGGCGGTCAGTCGCAGCGGCCGCTCGTGCAGCTGGCGTTCTTGCAGTCGGTGGGCGCCGTGCATTTGTCGCCGGGATCACAGCGCGGGCACGTGGTCGCGCCGCCGCAGTCCTCGTCGGTCTCGCCGCCGTTCGTCGCGCCGTCGGTGCACGTCGGGAGCTGGCACTTCACGCCCATGCACACGTGGCTCGTGCAGTCCGAGCCTTGCACGCAGGAGCCGCCCGGCGCGCAGCCGGGGCAGTGCGGGCCGCCGCAGTCGATGTCGGTCTCGCCCCAGCTGCCCCCGGTCGTGTAGCCGTCGGTGCACGTGGGCGTGCACGTGCGCGCGTGCGGGTCGCAGACGTGGCTCGCGCAGTCCGCGTCGACCTTGCAGGTGTCGAGCGGCGCGCACGCGAGCGGGCAGCTGCCGCCGCAGTCGACGTCGGTCTCGTCGCCGTTGGTCGAGCCGTCGTCGCAGGTGGCCGCGCACGTGCCGCCGACGCACGAGTTGCCCTGGCAGTCGCCGTTCACGATGCAGTGCTCGTCGTAGCCGCAGTGCACGGCGCAGCTGCCGCCGCAGTCGACGTCAGTCTCGTCGCCGTTGAGGATGCCGTCGACGCAGCTGACGGCGGCGCACACGCCGTTCATGCAGACGCCGGTCGTGCAGTCGTCGGGCGAGGCGCAGCCTTGGCCCCGCAGGCACATGCCGCACGCGATGCCGCCGCAGTCGACGTCGGACTCGCTGCCGTTCTTCACGCCGTCGTCGCAGCTCGGGGCGAGGCACTCGCCGCGCTTGCAGACGCTGCTCGTGCAGTCGGTGTCGACGTCGCACAGCGCGCCCGTGCCGCACGGGACGCCGCAGACGGGCCCGCAGTCGACGCCGTTCTCGTCCGGATCCTTCACGCCGTTCGCGCACGGCGGCAGCGTGATCGTGCCCGACGAGCCGCCGGCGCCGGCGCTCGCCGCGACCTCGATCACGCCGCCGGCGCCGCCGAGGCCGCCGACCGTGCTCGACTTGCAGCCCTCCGCGACGGTGAGACCGACCAGGGCCGCGGCGAGCGCGATCACGACGGCTCGGCTGGCGTGGCCCGTGATCGCTGGCGTATCGCCGAGCCTCGAAGTCATGCCGCGCAGCATAGCGCGGCGGCCGGGCGACTACGACTTGGCCGCGGCGTCGGCCGGCGCGACGAGCGGCGCCGTGATCTTGTGCGTCGGCCCGCGGAAGATGCGCGCCGCGATCCACCCGCCGACGAGCGCGACGCCGAAGAACACGTAGCTGTAGTCGCTCCCGTGGATCGTCGGGTAGTGGTTCGAGAGCATCGTGAAGACGAGCGGGATGACGAGGTACGAGTTGTGGCGCGAGCGCGTCGGGCCCTGCGCGGCGACCTTCGGGTCGATCGCGCGGCCCTCCTTCGCGGCGGCGAGCATCTTCCGCTGCGCGGGCAGGATGCGCATCCAGACGTTGGCGGCCATGATCGTGCCCATCATCGCGCCGATCTGGATGAACGTCGCCCGCTTGCTGAGGAAGTGCGGGAGCTCGTACGCGAGGCCGACGAGCACGACGAAGCCGATGACGGCGTAGACCACCTCGCTGAGGCCCGGCGCCGTGAGGTTCACGAGCGTGTCGTAGAGCGTCCAGCCGACGAGCAGCATGCCGATCGCGACGCAGAGGCCGACGGTCTTGTTCTGCTCGGGCTCGCAGAGCAGGCTCGTCGTCCAGTACGTCATCGTGATCAAGACTGCGCCGCTCAGCCACGTGACCGCGGCTTCCCACTTGAACCAGTGGAGGATCTTCGGCATGAGCTCGGGGTACTTCTGCTTCTCGACCACGTAGAACCCGCCGCCGTGCACCATCCACAGGTTGCCGACGACGTTCGGGCTCATGCCGTCGTCGCGGGTGAGCGACTTCTCCATCCAGTTGAAGAGGTACGTCTGCCCGATCCACAGGATCGCGGCGAAGACGTGGGTCCAGCGCACCAACGCCTCGACCGCGAACAGGACGTCGCTCATGGCACGGTCTGATTAGCGAAATGCCCGGCGAAACGCAAAAAGGGCGGCCACGGCGCCTTTGCTTCCGCGCGCACAAAGCGGTAGTCGGCGGCGCATGCGCCTCGCTCGGCTCGTCGTGCTCGCGTCGGTTTTCACCTCCCTCGCGCTCGCCGCGGCGGCGTGCGGAGGCGGCGCGGGCGACAAGAAGCCCGAGGGCAAGAAGGCGAGCGCCGCCTCGCAGAAGCCCGCGCCGACGGGCAGCGCCGTGATCAAGGGCGTCGTGAAGTTCGAGGGCACGCCGCCCCCGCCCGAGCCCTGGGGCGGCGCGAGCAACGCCGAGTGCAAGAGGCTCCGCGCCGAGGACACGATCCAGCTCGTCAAGGTGAAGGACGGCAAGCTCGAGGACGCGTTCGTCTACGTGAAGGCGGGCCTGCCCGAGGGCACGTACGAGGCGCCCGCCGCGAAGATCGAGTTCGATCAAAAGGGCTGCGAGTTCACGCCGCGCGTCTTCGGCGTCGTCGCCGGCGAGACGCTCGCGGTCACCAACGGCGACAACTTCATGCACAACGTGAAGTCCCCCGAGTGGAACCAGGGCTTCCCGTTCGGCGTGAAGAAGGACATGAAGCTCGACAACGCCGCCGTCATGGCCACGATCAAGTGCGACGTGCACCCGTGGATGCGCGCGTACGCCGGCGTGATGGACCACCCGTATTTCGCCGTGACCAAGGCGGACGGCGCGTTCGAGATCAAGGGCCTGGTCGACGGGGACTACACGGTCGCCGCGTGGCACGAGAAGCTCGGCGCGGTCGAAGCGAAGGTGAAGGCGACGGCCGCGGCGCCTGGCGGGGTCGACCTCACCTACAAGAAGTAGGTCGAAACGGTCGCGCGCCCGCCGCTCGCGAGCGAGCTGCGGCGGCGTACACTGGCGCCGTGTCGGGGGACGCCGCGATCGAGGTGGTGGGTCTCGAGAAGACCTACCGCTCGCTGTTCGGCGGCGCGCACGTCGCGCTCCGCGGGGTGGATCTCCGAGTGCCGCGCGGCATCGCGTTCGGTCTCATCGGCCAGAACGGCGCCGGCAAGACGACGCTCCTCAAGGCGCTGCTCGCCGTCGTGCGGCCGAGCGCGGGGATCGTGCGCCTCCTCGGCGGCGACCCCGAGTCGCCCGCCGTGCGGCGCCGCGTGGGGTATCTGCCCGAGCGGCTGCACCTGCCGCCTGCGCTCAGCGGCCTCGCCTTCCTCGCGAGCGTCGCGCGGCTCAAGGGCCTGCCCGCCAGCGTGCCGACGCTCCGCGAGGGTGTGCACCGCGTGGGCCTCGCGGGCGACGCGTCGCGACCGATCGGCGGCTATTCGAAGGGCATGAAGCAACGCCTCGCGCTCGCCGCTGCGCTCCTCGGTCAGCCCGATCTGCTCG
>DASYCF010000679.1:0-4397 GCA_036500365.1 Byssovorax sp. | reverse complement strand
CGAGGGCCTCATCGAAGCGGCGAGGCCCGGCGCGCTCGCCTCCGCGCTCGACCGCGCGCTCACGCACAACGCGCTCCGGCGCGCGCGCGGCTCCAACGTCATGTTCCTCATGGAGAACGTCCCGCGCGAGCTCAAGGGCGTCGATCGAGCGGAGCGCGCCGGCGTCGCGCCCGTGCAGGCCGCGCTCGACGCGCAGGCGCTCCCCGAGCCGGTCGCCGTGCCGCTGCGCGAGCGCCTCGGCGACCTGCTCGCGCTCTCGTCGGTCGCCGATCGAGCCGAGCTCGAGCGCGGCCTCCTCGAGCTCCAGCGCAGCGCCGAGCGCAACTTCCGCCGCGGCGTGGCCGACTGGCTGCGCGCGCTCGAGGCGCAGATCGAGGCTTGCAAGCGGCGCATCGACGCGATGACGACCGCGGAGCAGCACGCGAGGCAAGGCCGCGCGCGGACCGCCCTGTGGGTGCTCGGCCACCTCGTGAACGACGCGATGTGGCTCGTGCTGCACGACGAGCGTCGCCCCGAGAGCGAGCACGTCGAGCTCCTCGTCGACGTGCCGACGCGCCTCGCCGAGCTGGCGACGTGGGTCGAGGTCGGCCCCGACGCGTCGACGCTCCCGGACGACGTCGCGTTCGCGGCGCGCGCGCCCGCCCGCGATCCTCGGCCCGCGCGCCCGGGCGAGCTCCCGGCGACGCGCGTGGTCGTCGCGGCGCGGCCCGCGCGGCTGGCGCTCCGGCAGCGCCTCGCCGCGTGGCGAGCGCCGAAGGCAGACGCCTGCGTGCGCGCGCTCACGGAGGTCACGCTCCGCGTCGACCCCGACATCCCCGGCGACCTCGCCGCGAACCTCCGCTTCGTGTGGACGATCGACGACGGGCGGCACGGCGTGCAGATCGTCGGCGGTCCGCGCCTCACGTTCGTGTTCGAAGGGCCCGGCACCGGGCGTCGCGTGTGCGTGCGAGCCCGCCGCCCGGGGGTCGTCGAACAGGTTTGCAGCTTCCCGACCTTGGCCGGCGCGCCCTCGCCGCACCTCGAGCTCACCGCCCTCGTCGACGTCGCGCCGCCCGAGCGGAACCGGACGCGCAGGCTCTCGTGGTTCGCCGATCAAGCCACGTCGCTCGTGTTCGCGCTGATCACGGGGCTCGTCGCGCTCGCCGTCTACTGGGACGGCAAGGGCTTCGGCGACGTCGGCGACTACATGGCGCTGATCACCGCCGGCATCGGCGTCGATTTTTCGGTCGGGTCCGTGCGCAAGCTGCTGCCCGGGCCGGCGTCGGGCGGCGCGTCGTGAGCGTCACGGCCGAGGCGCGCAGGCTGTTCGACGCGCAGTTCCGCTGGGTCGTCCTCGCGAGCTTGAGCCGGTTCAAGGAGAAGCTCGATTTGTCGACGATCGACGACCTCGACGCCGCGTACGAGACCTTCCGTGACAAGGCGCTCGAGCTCGCCGAGGGCGACGGCCTCGACCCGATGAAGCTCGACGTCGTGCAGGCGCAGAGCCTGCTCGCGGCGCTCGTTGCGCAGGTGCCGGACGGCTCTTAGACTCCGCGCATGCCCGTGAACCCTTGGCTCCAGAGCATCCCGTGGGACGCGGTGATGCAGAAGGCGAAGGACGACCGCGGCCAGCTCGAGAAGCAGGTCAAGGACGACCGTCAGCGCGCCGCCGCCGCGCGCCCGAACGTCGAGGCGCGCGATCTCACGGCGCACCGCACCGATCCCGGCCGCGTCGCCCTCGCGTGCACGGTGGCCACGTCGGCCCTCGTCGACGGCTTCACCGTCACGGGCCTGCGCATGAACGGCGCCGACCTCGTGGTCGAGAACACGACCGTCACGCCCGCCGGCGAGGGGCAGCGCCAGATCGAGGTGATCGCGCGCTCGGAGCGCGAGCTCGCGGGCGCGCTCGACGTCACGCTCACGATCGACGACCACGGCCAGCCGCGCACGGTGCACGCGTTCGGCGTCGCGTGAGGCGGGCGCTGCGGCGCCCGTCTGACGCCGCATCATCCCGCCTCAGGACGTTCCTTCCGAGTTTCAATTTCGGACGACTTTGACGGTCAGCCGGCGACCTGGACGCGCTTGCCGCACGGCTTCGCGTTCTCGTCCTGGCCGACGCCGGGGATCCGCATCGGGTCGCGGTCGACGTTCTTGAGCTCGCGGCGCACGCGCTCGACGACCAGCGCGTCGAGGTTGCCGCTGCGGAAGCTCGTCTGCGCGCCGCCGCAGCTCGAGAGCGGGTCGCCCGCGCCCATCGACTGCGGGCCGGCCGCGCCGCGCAACAGGAACAGGTTCGTCGAGTCGGTGTACTGGGCGATCTGGCGCCACACCATCTGGCCGAGCGCGTCCATGCCGCTCGCGGCGACGGTGAGCACCTGGATGCCGCGGTGCGAGGCGTCCTTCATGTCGCGCGCGTAGTCGTAGTCACCCGGGTAGTCGAGGTGCGGCGGCGCGTCGCCGACGAGCACGGCCATCTTGACGGCGGAGCTCCCGCCCCAGTCGAGGCCGCTCAGCGCGACGTGGAGGCCCTCGTTCACGCTCTCCGGGTAGTCGCCGCCGCCGCCCGCGGAGAGGTGATCGACGTCGCGCGAGAACTTCGCGAGGTCGCTCGTCATCGGGTAGACGCGCGTCACGAACTCGTCGGAGCGATCCTTGTATTCGACGAGGCCGACCTTCACCGTCGCGCCGTCGGCGCCGAGCGTCGCGGCGACCTTCTGGATCGTGGCCTTCACCGCGGAGATCTCCTCGGCCATCGAGCCGGTCGTGTCGAGGACGAAGCCGAGCTCGACCTCGCGCCGCGGCGCCGAGCGGCGCGTCGCGAGCTTCAGGTCGACGATGCCGTCGGCGTGCGCCGCGCTGAACCGGACAGGCACCGCGGCGCCCGCGCACTGCGGCGTCGCCGTGAGCTCGTCGCCGACGAGGCCCTCGGCGCGCGGGAAGAGCAGCGCGCGTCCGCTCGCGGTCGTCGTCAGCGCGACCGCGTGCTCGGTGCGATCTTTCACGAGGACGCCGCACCGCGGGACGGCCTTGCCGTCGGCGTCGCGCACGACGATGAACTGACGCGACGAGACGTCGACCGCGTGCGCGCCGAGGCTCCGCGACGAGGCGATCCACCTCTGGAACTCGCGGTAGTTGGCGTTGTCGTCCCACTCGCCGGCGCGCACGCCCTGCTGCTGCGCGGGCTCGGCGACCGCGGCCTCGGCCTTCGCGGGCGCGTCGGCGGCGCTCGCGCGCGCGCCGCCCATGCGGCCGAAGCCCTTCGCGCGGGGCGCGGACGGGGCGGCGATCTCTGCGGGCGCGGCTGCGGCGGCGGAGGCGGCGGGCGGCGGAGGCGGCGCAGGAACCGACGCGACCTCGGGCGCGGCGACGGCGGCGCTCGCGCTCGCGGGCTGCGCGTCGGCGGCCGGGGGCGCGGCGGCGGCGCAGCCGGCGGCGCCGAGCGCCAGGGTGGACGTGAGGGCGAGGAGGCGGAGCGGGCGCGTCGTCATGCACCGAGAACGCGCCCGGCCCGCCCGCCTTACAGCGCGTCGTTCACCCGAGGCCGACGGCCTTGCGCGCGCGCGCGACCGTGGCCTGCGCCCGCTCACGCGCGACCTTCGCGCCCTTCGCGAGCACGGCGTCGACCTGGCCGGGATCCTTCATGAGCTCGGCGCGACGCGCGCGCGCAGGCCCGAAGTGATCCATCAAGAGCTCGAAGAGCGCCTGCTTCGCGTGGCCGTAGCCCATGCCGGGCGCGCGAAACCGCGCGGCGAGATCGAGGGTGCGCGCGTCATCGCGGCCGGCGATGCCGCGGTAGATCTGGAAGATGGCGCTCACCTCGGGATCCTTCGGGTCGTCGACGCCGAGCGAGTCGGTCTTGATCGACATGATCCGCTTTCGGAGCGCCTTCTCGTCCATGAACATGTCGATCTCGTTGCCGTAGCTCTTGCTCATCTTCTCGCCGTCGACGCCGGGGAGCACGCCGCAGTCGGGCGCGATGCGGTGACTCGGCAGGTGGAAGACGTCGCTCGAGAAGGCGGTGTTGAAGTGCTGCGCGAGGTCGCGCGTGATCTCGACGTGCTGCACCTGGTCTTTGCCGACGGGCACGAGATCGGCGTCGACGGCGAGGATGTCGGCCGCCTGGAGGATCGGATACGTGTAGAGCCCGACGTTGGCGAAGAGCCCCTTGGCGACCTTGTCCTTGTAGCTCGTCGCGCGCTCCAGCATCCCCTTGGGGACGAGGGTCCCCAGGATCCAGGACAGTTCCGTGACCTCGGGCACGTCGCTCTGCCGCCAGAGGACGCTCTTCGCCGCCGGACTCGACCCGGCGAAGATGGCGCTCTTCGTGCAGTCGCACATCAGCGCGCACGCCGAACTCGCCTGGATCCTGAACTGCTTCGCCCCGATGGGCTGGCTAGAGCGGATGACGCAGTTCAAGG
>DASYCF010000678.1:0-2549 GCA_036500365.1 Byssovorax sp. | reverse complement strand
GGCGACCGGGTACGTGAGCGCGCCGCGGACTTGGCGGCCGAGCTTCACGTTCTTCTCGATGTAGGTCGCGAGGCGGTTCAAGATCGCGTCGAGGATGCCGCCGACCTCGCCCGCCTGGACGAGGTTCACGAAGAGGTCGTCGAAGATCTTCGGGTGACGCCGCAGCGAGTCGCTGAACGTGGCGCCCTGCTCGACCGTGTTCTTGATGTCCTTGAGCGCGGCCGCGAAGACCTTGTTCGGCTCCTGGTTGCCGAGGATCTCGAGGCACTGCACGAGCGGCAGACCCGCGTCGATCATGGTGGCGAACTGGCGGACGAACTTGACGAGCTCCTTCGGGTCGACGCCGGAGCCGAACTGCAGCGCCTTCAGGTCGAAGGAGATCTTCTTGGTGACCTTCGTCGGGTTCAGCTGCTGCGCGCGAAGGCGGTTCTGGACGACGGCCGCGGTGTCCGCCTCCATCGTCCCGCGCTTGATGTCACCGGCGCGTCCGCGCGCCTCCCATGCAAATTCAGCCATTGAGCTCCAGTTCGCCAGGATAAGCGCCGGACGGGCAGCGGGTCAAAGACGCCGCTCGGCCACGTAGAGGACGCCGCCGTGGGCCGTGCGGACGACGGCGCCGCCGGCCGCCCGCGTGAAGCGGACGATCTCCTGCGGCGCCGCCCCCGCAGGCGCGTGCGACGCGGCGACCGGGGCGACGACGACGCCGCCGGGCGCGAGCGCCTCGAGCGCGGCGGCCGGGTCCCGAGCGAGCGCGTACGTGAACGCCACCTTGGTCGTCCGACGGGCGCGCGAGAGCTCGGACGCGAGGGCGCCGCCGTCGCCGAGGACCAGCTCGGCCGCGCCGCCGACGAGTCGCCGCGCCCTCGCGTGCAGCGCTGGATCAATCTCGACCGACGTGATCCAGCCGCCCTCGCCCACGATGTGCCGCGCGAGCGCCGCGCCGTAGCCGCTGCCGGTGCCGAGCTCGAGCAGCCGATCGCCGAGATCGAGATCGAGCAGCGCGAACGTGAGCAGGTACGCATGCGGCGCGCTCACCGTCGCGGCGCTGTCGGCGTCGAGCGGGAGAGGTTGATCGAGCGCGGACGCGGCCATGTCGTGCGGCAGGACGAAGCGCTCGCGGGGGACATCGACGAACGCACGCGCGAACGCCTCGGCGAGGGCGGGCGGCACCTCGACGCCGACGCGGCGAATCGACGCGATCGCGCGGGCGCGCACGGCCCGCGCGGCCTCCGCCAGGTCTGCGTCCGTCGCGATGGCGCGATCGACCGCGGCGGACACGGGCGCCCATCGGTCTCCGAAGCGATATTTCCGCGCGAGCGCCTCGAGCCGATCGACGTCGTCCATCCGCCGATCATGCCACGCGGGCCTGCGGCCGCATGCGCAGGGCACCTCAACCCGGGAGGGGGATGACGCTCAACCCGGGAGGGGGCGATGCGCGCTCAACCCGGGATGGAGGGGGCGCGCTCAACCCGGGATGGAAGGAAACCCGGGATGGGAGGATCCGCAACCCAGGACGGAGGGACGGACGCGACGGGAGGATGCGCAACCCCGGGGCGCCACGCGCGGACCGTCGTCCTTACAGCCACCCCTCGGCGCGGTACCAGTCGAGCGTGCGCCGCACGCCGTCGGCCACCGAGATCTGCGGCGTGAACGCGGCGTCTCGGACGAGCGCGGAGCCGTCGCACGTCCACGCCTCTTGCGCGCCCATCTTGGCCTTTTGCTTGTTGAAGAGGCGCGGCTTTTTGTCGAGCTTGGTGAGCAGCTCCCCGCCGAACGCGGCGAAGCCGACGAACGCCTCGGGCAGGTCGAGCGTGCGCGCGCGCCTGCCGCTCGCCTCGACGATCTCGCGTTGGAAGGCGCCCCAGGTGAGGGGCGCGCCCTCGGCCACGAAGTAGCCTTTGCCCCGCGTGGCATCGCTCGTCGCGGCCGCGTCGATCGCGCGCACCAGGTCGTCGACGTGGATCGCGGAGAAGAGCCGCTCCTTGTTGCCGAAGAACACGTTGAGGCCGCGCGTGGCGGTCTTGAAGAGCTCGAAGTAGTCGACGTCGCCGGGGCCGTAGACGCCGCCTGGCCGCAGGATGGTCCACGCGAGCGCGGCGCCGCGCGCCTCGACCGCGCGCTCGGCCTCGAGCTTGCTCTCGCCGTAGTGCTCGATCGGCCGGCGCGGCGCGTCCTCGGTGTGGGGCTTGCCGGGCGCGGACGGCCCGTAGCTCGTGAGCGACGACAGGTGCACGAACCGCTTCACGCCCGGGTGCGCGCGCTCGAGCGCCGCGAGCAGGTTCTCGGTCGGCATCACGTTCGCGCGGCGAAAATCCTCGTACGTCACGCCCTTGGTCGCGCCCGCGACGTGCACCACGTAGTCCGGTTTCTCGTCGCCGACGACCTTCGTCAACGCGCCCACGTCGTCGTACTCGACCACGACGCTGCGCGCGCGCTTCGGCTCGGGCGACCCCTTCCGCCGCACCGCGACGACATCGACCCCCCGATCGACGAGCGCGCTCACGAGCCGCCTCCCGATGAACCCGCTCGCCCCGGTGACGAGCGCCTTC
>DASYCF010000677.1:0-6070 GCA_036500365.1 Byssovorax sp. | reverse complement strand
CGACCGGCCGCTCGCGCAGCAGATCCGAGCAGAGCGCGTGGATGGTGCCGATCTTGGCGAACTCGAGCTTCGCGAGCGCGTCGTCGAAGCGCGCGTGCACGACCGCATCGTCGGCCGCGGCGACGCGCTCCTTCTCGAGCGCCGCGCGGAGGCGCAGCTTCATCTCGCCGGCGGCCTTCTCGGTGAACGTGACCGCCACGAGCTGATCGAGCTCCGTGATCCCGGCGCGCAGCACGGCGACGATGCGCGCGACGAGCATGGTCGTCTTGCCCGTGCCAGCGGCCGCTTCGACGACGAGCGTCGCGCCGAGCTCCTCGCGGATGCACCTCCGCGCCTCGTCGTCGGCGAGCGCGCGCGGCGCCGCGACCGCGCTCGCAGCGGCTTCGTCGGGCTGGCTCGCGTCGCTCATCGCGCGAGAATGTGCGCCGGCCAGGGGCGGGGAACAACCACCGCGCCTCGCTGGCCTGCGAAAGCAGTCGAGCTCGGGCTCGGGCTCGGGCTCAGGCTCAGGTTCAGGCTCAGGCTCAGGTGCAGGTGCAGGTGCAGGTGCAGGTTCGGGGCGCTCGAGGCAGCCTCTGCCTCTGCCTCTGCCTCTGCCTCTGGCTCGGGCTCCTGAGCCGGCTCGTGCTGCCGACGCAACGCGGTTCACGGACAGAGGTCGGTCGTCGGGCAGTCGGCCTGGCCGGCGGTCTCGCAGCAGACCCACACGCACACGGCGTCGCCGCTGGTGTACGAGAGCGATATCGTCGCGGAGCTCTTCTCGTCTTGGCCGCTTCCGCTGCGGGTGCCCGGGTCTCCGTCGCCCGTGTCGTCGTCGGTGCGATGCCACGGAGTCGAGCCGAGCTCGTAGCCGCCATGCGCGGTCGCGGTGAGCATGACGATGTTTGGGACCGCGCCGCCCGACCCGAATTCGGCGGGCTCGCACAGGGTCGTTTGCGCTCCCGTCTGCGGGACGTTGTTGATGCTCACGGCGCACTGATCGCCTACGTTCTTCACGGTGAGAGCGACCTGGTACAGGGCCGCGCACGTTGTGCCGCCGGTGCCGCCCGCTCCTCCGGAGCCGCCCGTCGACGTCGTGTTCGCGCTCGACGAGCTCCCGCCTGTCGCGACCGTCGAGCTGGCGTGGCTCGACGTGGACCCTGCCGTGCTGCTCGTCGACGTCGCGCCGTTCCCGCCCGCGCCACCGCCGATCGGCGCGAGCGACTCGTCGCTGCCGCACGTGACGCCGCTCGCGAGCGCCGCGAACGCGACGAGCGACAGGAACGGAGTGGCGCGCGTCGGTCGCAAGATGCCTTCGAGCGTACCACCACTCGATCGTATCGGCTCGATACCCACCCAAGGGCGCGTCGAGTCGGCCGATCCGGCGTCAGACGGGCGTGATCGCGAGCAACGGAGCGCAGCCGTACATTGGTACGGCGAGCACCGTAGCGGAGCGAGCGCGCCCGTATGGCGCCGGAGCGGCCGGCTCGACTAGTCGATCACCCAGTTGTGGGTTTGCCCGTGGTTCACGCGGTTCTTCCACCACTTCGTCGAACCTTGGAGTCGAATGCACACCATCGACTCGCCGCGCGCCTCGAGCGTCCACGTCTCACCGGCGGGGATCGCCTTCGCGCCTACGGCGTCGGTGTTCTTCATGCAGTTGGGCTTTTGACCTACGCGGTATTCGACGTTCGCGACCGTCGTGCGCGGGTTCTTCACCTTGACCCAGCCGATGTGCTCGTTGCTCTTCGCGGAGCCGCTCGCCGACGCTTGAGGCTGCGGCTGCGCCTGTTGCTGCTGCGGCTGCGCGTTCCCGTCGGGCAGACAGAGCTTGATGATGCCGGCGCCGGCGACGCGGTCGCACACCTTGAGTCCGACGGGGCAGTCGGCCGGCGTCATGCACGTGGTCGAGCACACGCCGGACGCGTTCTCTTCGACCTTGAGCTTCAGGCAATGACCGCTCGCGCAGCCCTCGGGCCTCTCGCACGCGCCGCCGGCCAGCGCGCCGATCGGCTTCGCGCACGAGTGCCCCGCCGCCGTCGAGTCGTGGCGGCAGACGAGGCCCTTGCCGCAGTCGCGGTCGTACGTGCACGGCTTCGTGCAGAACTCGCCGGCGGGCGTGCAGCTGCCGGACTCGCACTCGTAGTCGTTGCCGCACGCGTCGCCGAATTGACGGTCGGTCGGCTTCTTCAGCTTGCAGCCCTGCGCGAGGACCGTGATCAGCGCGCACGTGAGCGCGGCGAGGACGAACCCCGCGCCGCGCCGCCGTCCGTGGCCCCGCTCGCGCGCCATCGTGCGCAGTCTACCGCGCTATGCGCTGACGGGGACGCGCAGCTGTCCGCCGCTCTGCGCGGCGAGCCAACCGAGCGCCTTCTGGAAGAACCCGACGAGGAAGGGGATCTCGCGCGGTGGCGACGTGATGAGGCCCGCCTCACGCACCGCACGCGCGACCGCGAGCACCTCGCCCGCGCGGCCGTCGCCGACGCGCGCCCGCACCGACACGGCGGCGTCGCGCATGCGATCGGCGACGACGGCGCGCATCTCGGGGGTGAAGAAGCGGTCCGTGGCCGCCTCGATCTCCTCCTTGAGCGCGTCGTTCACCTTCGCGCCGTCCTTCGCGCCGTCGGGGCCGAGGCGCTGGCCGACCGCGCGGATCATCTCGTCGAGCTGCGCGCCGTCGATCGACCAGCCGCGGAACTCGGGCTCCTGATGCAGCGTGCCCGAGGCGGGCGCCGCTGCGGCGGCGCGCTCGACCGACACGCTGGCCTCGAGATCGGCGACGGGGTGCGGCGGCGGCGCGTCGGGCGCGGGCGTCACGAGGTCGTTGCAGCGATCGAACTGGAGCGGCAGCACCTGGCGGCTCGCCTGGTTCATCTGCTTCGCCTGCGCGATGCGCCAGCGCGCCCACTCGACGGAGACGGGCGCGGGCGCGTAGCCCATGCGATCGAGCGTGCGCTGCCGCGCCTCCTTGAGCTGCGTGCCGCTGAGCCAGCCGGCGCCCGACTGCAGGATGCCGATCGGCTCGCGCAGGATGACCTCCGCGATGCGGAAGCGGCCCGCCTTGTCGCGGCTCGTCACCGTGATCGAGATCGTGCCCGTGGGATCGGGCGGCAGCAGCGTGGCCTCGAGCGCGACGGTCTCGCGGTCGTCGTCGAGGCGCGCGACGCGCGGACGCTCGGGCACGGCGACGCCGCGCGCCTTGAGCACGCCGACGGCGCGCCGCGCGGCCTTGCGCGCGTGAGGCGGAGACGCGTCGGCCTCGGCTGCGCCCGCGAGCGCGTCCGCGTTGGTCGCGGCCTGCCACGCGTTGACGAGCGCGATGGCCGCGTCGCCCGCGCGGGTGAGCGCGTCGGCCGCGTCCTCCCAGCCGGTGGCGAGCGTCGCCGCGTCGAACTCGTGCGCGGCCGAGGGCTGCGACGGCTCGGCCTTCGGCGCCTGCTTCGGCTTGCCGACGCTGGCGGCCTTCGCGCGGGCGGCCATCGCCTCCTTGGCGGTGAGCGCGGGCTTCGGCTCGGGGCGACCGCCGATCTTCGCCTGGGGCAGCGCGCCGAGCGGGATGACCACGGGCTTGGGCTTGTTCGAGTGGGGCTTCGAGGCCGGCGGCGGGGGCACGACGACGGCGACCGACCTCGGCGCCGTGCGCTGCTGCGGCGCATCTCCGCGCGGCCGATCGCCATCGGGACGAGGTCCACGATCGTCACCGCGCGGCGGGCGCGGGCCACGGTCGGAGCGCGGCCCGCCGTCGGGGCGCGGTCCACGATCCGGTCGGGGTCCTCGATCGGGACGCGGTCCACGCGCGTCGAACGAGCGCTCTGACGCGGGGTAGCGCGGTCCACCCGGCAGGGGGCGCTGACCGGCCGGGCGCGCGTCGGACGAGCCGCCCTCGTCGCGACTCCAGCTCTCGGGCGCGGGCGCGCGCGGGCCGCCGGGCAAGGGGCGCATCCCCATCGGCTGCGCCTGCGGCGTGCCGAACTCGCTGCGGTCGCGGCGCGGTCGCGCGCCGGCGTAGCTGCCCTGCGCGGGGCGAGGCGCGCGCGCGTCGAAGCGGCGCGAGCCGGGAGGACCGCCGTGGTCACGCCGCACCGGCAGCGTGCCCGTCGGCGTCGTCGCGGGGACGACGGAGGGCGCGGCGGGCTCGCTCGGTCGCGCGGGCGCGCTCGGCTGCGACGCGGTCGCGGCAGGGGCAGGCGCGGGAGCCGGCGCGCTCGACGCGGCCGCAGGCGCGCTCGGCGCGGCCGCGGAGGGCGGGGGCGGCGCGTCCGACGGCCCGCTGACCGTCTCGGTCACGTTGTACGCAGGGTTGTCGCGCGTCGCCGCGGTGCGCCGCACGATCTTGCGCGTGCGCTGCTTGGGCTCGGCCGCGGCGTCGCCGCCCTCGGCTTGAGGGAGGCCTTCGGTGTTGTCGGGCTTGTCGTCGGTCGTCATGGCGAGCTCTCTCGTCTCCCCGGAAGGGGTACGCGCCCCTTCGTCGATGCTCTTCTTCGGTCGCGCGCGTGCGCGCGGCGCAGGCCTCAGCCTGGCACGTGTGCGATCGCGTCGATCTCGACGACGGCGCCCTTCGGCAGCGCGGACACCTGCACGGTCGCGCGGGCGGGCGGCGGCGCGCCGACGCGCTCCCCATAGAGGCGGTTCACGGTCGCGAAATCTCCGAGATCGGTGAGGTAGATCGTGGTCTTGATCACGTGCTCCCACGACGAGCCGCCAGCCGTGAGCACGGCGTCGAGGTTCGCGAGCACCTGCCGCGTCTCGACCTCGACGCCGCCGCCGACGAGCGCGCCCGTCTTCGGATCGAGCGCGATCTGGCCGCTGCAGTAGAGCGTGCGGTCGACGCGCAGCGCCTGCGAGTAAGGGCCGATGGCGGCGGGCGCGTGATCGGTCGTGACGGCGGACTTCATGGCGGACTCCTGGGGAGCCGTCGGTCCTACCACGGCTCCTCGCGCCGGTTCGCGAATTTTCACGCAGCGCGCGGCGCGAGAACGCCGCCCGCCGTTCGCGCGGGCTCGCCGCCGTGACGCGGGCCGTCTACGTTGATCGGACGATGAAGAACGTCGCGCTCGTGTTCGCTGGTTTCATCCTCGGCGGCGTCGCAGCCGTCACCCTCACGGGCAAGGTGCTCGCCGACGGTCCGGCGCGCGTGCCCGTTCGCTTCCAGCAGCTCTGCGAGCCCGCGGCGTCGCTCGCCGAGGCGAACAGCCTCGCCGGGGCGCGCGGCGAGCAGGGCTACGAGCTCGTCGCGTTCACGGGCTCCGCCGTGTGCTTCCGCCGCGTCGCCCCCGCCGATCCGCGGAAGGACGACCCGCTCGGCTATTGACGTAGCTCGTCGCCGGGCCGCGGACGGCCCAAGAGCCGGCTCGTCGCCCCTCGGCGCGCGCGACGCGCAACTCGCGCAATCGCCTGCGCACTTGAAGGGCAGACGACGACACAGTTCGAGACGCGCCCCTGGCCCACGACGGCGCGCGCCTTGGACGGCACGCCTGTTGCTGGGCCGTGCGCGACGCCGCGTGCTCGCGCCGGTGCCTCGTGCCCGCGCGGACAAGGCCTCCACGCTTCAAGTCCCAGATAAGGGGGGTTACCCAACATGCAAAAGGAATTGGCTGCCATCGTCGGACTGCTCGCGCTCGGCTCCGGTTTCGCCGCGTCGACCACCGTGGGCTGCTCTGGCGACGCGTCGACCGGCAACGGCGACGGCAAGAATCATCACGCTGGCTGTGGTGGTCACACCGGCTGCTCGACCGCGACGACCTGCGCGGTTCACACGTCTTGCTCGACCTCTTGCTCCAACACGACGTGCTCGACGACGACCTGCTCGACGACCACGTGCTCGACCTCGACCTGCTCGACGTGCTCGACGACGTGTTCGTCGACGTGCGCCGTCGGCTGCGGCGCCGGGAACCGCTTGAACGGCGACCCTTGCACCTCGAACGGCGAGTGCGAGTCCGGCTACTGCACCGGCAGCTGGTGCGGCGTCCAGAACTGCACGAGCAACGAGGACTGCGGCTTCAGCTCGTCGGGCGATCTCGTGTGGTGCGGCGAAGTCTCGGGCGGCGGCTACGGGTGCTTCCCCGGGTGCAACAGCAGCGCCGATTGCGCG
>DASYCF010000676.1:0-1739 GCA_036500365.1 Byssovorax sp. | reverse complement strand
GCCGTGCCCCGGGCCGTCGCCGTCGGTCTTCGGATCGTCGCTCGCCTGCGCGCGCTCGTCGGCGCGGGCGAGCATCTGCTGCAGGTCGTACCGGTTGCGCGCGTCGACGGTCTCCTCGTCGGCCGAGGCGGCGCTGGCGCCCGCGATCATGACGACGCCGTGCGCCGCGGCCGCGATGAGGAGGTGCAGCATCGGGGCGAACGCGAAGGCGCGCTTGCCCTTGGCCGGGACGACCTCCTCGAGCGCGGGCGTGACGTCGACCTCGAAGTCACCGAACACGACGTGCGCGCGATCGCCGAGGCCGACGGTGAACGCGGCGAGCGCGCCGAAGCGCTCGGTCGCGCCGCCGTCACGGGCGACGACGGCGGCGCCCTTCGGCGGGACGACGACGCGCGCGGCGCGACCGTCGACGCGGGCGATCGGCCAGTCGCCCTCGGCCGCGCACGGCACCGGCGCGAGGCAGCCCGGGCCGTCGCCGAGCTTCGCGATTTGACCGGGCGCGAACCTGCGCACCGCGATCGCGTCCCCACACCAGGCCAGCTTGACGTCGACGACGAGGCGCTCGCTCATGGCCGGTTGCGACAGCGAAGCGCCCGAGAAGTTCCTCCGTCGCGCGCGTCAACGCCAGCTGGCGCCGGAGCCGGCGCCCCGCGGCAGCTCGATCGGCAGGGGGCGCGCCTCCGTCGTCGTCGTCGTGAGCGCGACCACCGGCGCCTCGCCTGGAACCCACGTCGCGTCGGCCTGCACGAGCGTGAGCGTGCCGCCTTTTTTGCACACGACGACGCGCGACTCGACGACGGGCCTCGGCGCGACGCGCGACTCGTCCGCGCCGAGCGGCAGATCGAGGCGCACGACCCCGTGCTCGCGATCGAGCGTCGCCGCGTAGTCCGGGCTCTCCCCCGACACGCTGCGCGGGATGCAGCCGCTCCCCGTTTCGACCGCGCACAGCACGACGAAGCCGCCCGCGCCGTCGGCGTGCGCGCCGCACGAGACCCCGGCGCCCTCGATCGCGGCCACGCGCGGCGCCGCCGGCGCGAGGCCGATCGTCGCGCGGAGCACGCCGCGGTCGAGCGCGATCGTCACGAGGCCGCGCTCGGTCGCGCGCGTGGCGAGGTTCGTCGTCTCCCACACGAAGCGCGCGCCCGGCAGCGCGTCGGCGCGCACGTCGTCGATCGCGAGGAGCAGCTCGACGGAGGCTCGGGACGCGGCCGCCGCGCGCACGCGACCGCGCATCAACGCGACGAGGTGCCCCGGCCGCTCGACCTCGACGACGATCCCGTTCTGCTCCGGCGTCACGGTCGCGCGCAGATCCGCCGGCGCTGGCGAGGGCGCGGAGGTGAGGGGCGCGAGCGCCGGCGGCGACGCGTCGCCGAGCGTCGGGGGGGCGCGCCGCGGCTCCGCGCGGTGGAGCGCGGTCGGCGCGAAGGGCGATCCGAACGCGGCGATCGCGGCCGCGACCGCGACGCCGGCGCGCGCGGTCACAGCGTCCTCAGGTACGCCGCGAGCGCGTCGAGGTCGCGCTTCGACAAGTGCGTCGTCTCGCCCATGCGATCGAGGTCGTCGGCGAGGAGCGCCTCGAGCGTCGCGTACCTGCCGTCGTGGAAATACGGCGCCGTCTCGCCGACGAAGAGCAGCGGCGCCGTGCGAAACTCGCGGTGCTCGTCGGTCTTCGCCCTCGAGGCGACGTCGTGGAGCTCGTGATCGCTCGAGTCGGTCGCCGCCGCGTGACAGCTCGAGCA
>DASYCF010000675.1:0-8205 GCA_036500365.1 Byssovorax sp. | reverse complement strand
TGAGGATCGCGATGAGCTTGTTGTCGTAGGGCTTCTTGCCGCCGGGGCGCGGGCACATGTCGCGTACCCAGTAGACGTCGAACGAGACGATCTCGTCCTCGCGCCGACCCGTTCGCTCGGGATACGCGAGGAGCCACGTCCGCAGGCCGTCGCGGTAGTGCTTGTTCCGGTCGAGCCGGATGCGATTGAAATAGTCCTGCCGGATCTGGCTCAGGCCGAGGCCGTCGCTCTTCGTGAGGTCGAGCTCGGGCTTCTCGTCCGTGAACGGGTCGACGTGGCGACCCTCGATCGTGACCGCGTCGACCGTGATCGAGCCGTCGTCGGTGATCGGGTTCGGCGCGAACATGCCCCAGCCCTGGAACATGCGCGGGTAGCCGAGCGTCGCGTGGAACGCAGCCGGCAAGTCCTTCGGCTTGAGCCACGCAGGCACGCTCTTGTTGTCGACGAGCGCCTGCAAGAACGCGCACACCACGAGCCACGCGACCGCGATCTCGCGCACGATCGCGAGCCCGAAGCGGACGCGCCTGCGGAGGGGCGAGACCGTCGCGTCCGCCTCGAGGCCTCGCGCGTGCGTGGTGATGCCGAGCGCGCGCGCGATCGCGTCGCGCCGGGCCGGCGACGCGTCGAACACGAACGAGATCGCGAGGTCGAGGAGGCCGAGCGAGAGCACGCGCGCGGCGGGGAAGAGCCACCGGCCGAGCGGGAGCGCCGCCGCGATCGCGCGCGCCGCGGCCTTGCCGTCGATCCCCGCGCCGCCGCCGTCGCCGGTCGGGAGGGCGCGTCCGTCATCGAGGATCACGCGGACGAGCTGCGGCGAAGCGTCGTGCGCGGGGCTCTCCTCGAAGCGCAGGAGCTCGTAGGCGTCGAGCCGCGCGAGCAGGCGCCCGAGGTGAAAGGCGAGCGCGGAGCCGCGCGCGAGGACCACGGCGCGCGGCCGCTCGCGCGCGCGGTGCCATCGCTCGAGCGCCGCCCAGTTCTCGGGGCCGAAGAGGAGCACGCCCCAGCCGACGAGGTACCAGGAGAACGGGCCGAGCCGCATCATCACGCCGAACGCGGTGTGCAGACCCGCGAGGAGGACGAACGCGAGCGGCCGCGTCTTGCGCCTGCCGAACGGCGACAGGATCAGCATCGGCAGCAGCGCCTCGACGCTGAGCACCGTCCACGTGAACACGCGCGTGAGCCAGAACGGCATCAAGCTGCGCGCGACGACGGCGACGCCCGTCACCATGCGGTTCAGCCAGAGGACGTAGTGCACCGTCTCGCCGGAGCGCCAGATCCCGCCCGACTTGTTCACGACGTTGAAGAAGTAGACCGCCGCGAGGTTCAGCACGACGAGCACGCCGATGAGCGACACGTACGGCGCCGTGTCGGTCGCCGGACGGTGCCGCAGCGCGAGGTCGGCGACGCTGCGCTCCTTGCGCTCGCGGTACGAGCGCACGATCGCGTCGACCGAGAAGCGGCGCTCGATGGGCAGGAACATCGAGTACGCCGCGATGAGGTTCACGACGACGTAGCCGCCGTTCTCGACCATGACGAGGCGGTTGTCGATGCTCGTCACGATGAGGCACGACACGATCGCGAAGAGGCGCGCGTGCCAGCCGATCATGAGGCAGACGTGGCACGCGACGGCGATCGCGAACGCGAGCGCGACCTCCTCCTTCGAGCTGAAGGCGTGGAGGATGCTGAAGTTGTACGGGCTGTCGGGTCGGAACAGGTGGTAGTGGTTCGTGACGACGCCGGCGTTCGAGTACGCCCAGTCGGCCTCGTGCCAGTGGCGGAGCGCGTCGCCCGCCATGAGCGCGCCGAGGCCGATGCGGAAGAGGCCGGCCGTGCGCGGGTCCACGCGCGCGTAGTGGTCGCGGAGCAGCGCGATCGGCCCGAGCACGAAGTCGCGCAGCCGCATCGCCGCCTCGGCGCGCGTGGGCGCCCTGCGCGCGGGCGCCGTGGGCGCGGCTGCGCGAGGATCTGCGGGCGCGTCCGTGGCGGGTGAGTCGGTGAGAGGTGGCGCAGGCGCGGCGGGCAGGTCGTCGCCGGCCGCAGCGTCGTCTTGTGCGTCCCCGGGCATCGGCGCCTCGGGTCAATGCGCGAACGGGCGAATCGGCGCGTGGCCCGGCGCGATGGGCAGCTTCACCGCCCCGCCGCCGGTCTTTCCCCCGCGCGAGAACGAGAACAGCTTCTCGCGCGCGGGCTCGTCGTCCTTCGACCCGCTCGCGGTCGACCAGTACGCGTCGAAGCCCGCGATGCCGAGGTCGCCGAGCGGGTTCTCCCAGCGGGGGCCGCCCTTGCCGAGGTAGTCGCGGAACGCGCGCTGGAACTCGGCCCACTCGTGCTCGTGCACGCGCGTCAGGTAGTCGGCCCACAGCGGGCCGAGGAAGAGCGGCCCGTGCTCGGCGGGGTCGAACACGGGCTCGACGCCGGTGAGCGGATCGACGCTGACGCCGCTGCGCGTCTGCGCGTCGACGACGAAGACCTCTGCGTCGCGCGACGGCTCGGGCGCGAACACGTCCCAGCGCCCGATCATCCGCGGCCACTGCGCGAGCGCCGCGAGCGGCTTGTTGAGCGTGAGCACGGCGGGCACCGGGTTGGCGTGGCCCGTCTGCGCGACCACGCTGAGCAGCAGCACGGCCGCCGCGATCTCGCGCACGCCGCCGCTGAGGACGCGCGCCGCCCGGGTCGCAGGGGCGACGTACTCGGGGTCGTCCATCTCGTCCGCCTCGCCGGCCGGCTGCGGCTCGGCGGGCGGGATCGGTACGCCGCACGCCTCTTTGCCCATCGCGACGCTGAGGCCCTGCCGCCGCGCCGCGACGAAGTCGTAGGCGACGTCGAGCAGGCTCGAGACGCCCGGCAGGCGCATCGGCCCGGCGAGCAGGAAGCCGAGCGGCAACGCGCGGAGCGCCGCGGCGACGGCCGCGCCGCGCGTGATGACCCGCCGGTCCGCGTCGACGACGACCACCGAGTCGAGGACGAGCTCCGGCGTCACGGCGGCGGGCACCTCCTCGGTCGTGAACGTCGCGCCGTCGCGCACGACGAGGTTGGCGAGCGAGTCGTTGCCCTGGAAGGCGATGTGCCCGCGCAGGTCGAGGCGCCGGAGCATGCGGCACATCCAGAGGCAGACGCCGCAGTCCGCGTCGTAGATCACCGTGATCGTGCGGCTCTTCACCGGGGCGAGGCGCGCGCGCCACGACTCGGGCGGGACGAACAGCGCGGCCGCGGCGACGAGCGATCCGCCGAAGAGCCCGTACTCGAAGAGCGCGGCGAACGAGAGGCCGTAGAACACCGCGAGCGCGATCGCGGCGGTGCGGGTAAAGCGGCCGATGCGCGGCAGCGCCGGGAACAACACGAGCGCTGGCACGAGCACCTCGGCGTACCGGAGCGCATAGGTCCACGCAGAGAGGAGCCCGGGCGGCAGCGAGCGCGCCGCGGCGCCGATGTGCGAGACGCGCAGATCGCTCGCGAGCGCGTAGCCGAGCGCCGTGCCGTCGAGCCAGCTGCCCTCGCGCTGGTAGGCGTGCGCCGCGTACACGATGCAGATCTGGATCAGCAGGCCGAGCGCGGCGATCGACGTCGGCGACC
Source organism: Byssovorax sp. (assembly GCA_036500365.1). GTDB lineage: Bacteria > Myxococcota_A > Polyangia > Polyangiales > Polyangiaceae > DASYCF01. The sequence continues at coordinate 4,632 of DASYCF010000675.1, read as the reverse complement.
AGCCCCACCCGCGCTTCGCGGCGTGCTCTTCGTCGGTCTCGGGCGGCGCGTTCAGCGCGTCGCCGTCGGTCTCGTCGCGGGCGTCGAGCGAGCGGCGCATCGCGTCGAGCGAGAACCGCGTGCCGAGCGGCAGGAACAGCGTGAACGCGAGCAGCGCGATCGCGGCGTAGTTGCCCGCGTTCTCCATCAGGATGTTGCGGCCCGTGAGGCTCACCATGCAGACGAGCGCGAGCGCTTGGAACGCGCGCGTGTGGAAGCCGACGAGGAAGAACACGTAGACGACGAAGATCACCCAGAACGCGAACGTCGCCTCGCCCGGGCTCGAGAACGCGTGGAGCGCGCTCCACACGCGCGTGTGCTCGTGGAGGAGGAAGATGTGGTTGTGGTTCGGGAGCACGCCGTCGTTGGAGTAAAACTCCTTGATCCAGCGGTAGCGGCGCGCCCAATCCCACAGGAGCACGACGCCGAAGAGCACGCGGAACAAGCCCAGCGAGCGCGCGTCGATGCGAAGCCAAGAGTCTCGAAGCGATTTCAACACGGTCAATCCTCGACGCGGAACCGATAGTCGTCGGCGTGCTCGAGCTCGGGCAGCGCGGACTTCTGGATGAGCAGGGCGCGGACCGCCCAAAGGTCGTGGAAGACACGGTAGCGGAGGGCGGTTTGATCGAGGTAGTCGACGCCGGCGCTGCCGCCCGTGCCCACGCGCCGACCGATCTCGCGCTCGACCATCCGAGCGTGGCGCTGCCGCCAGATGAGCATCGACTGTTCCATCGCGACGAGGGCGTCGACCGCCTCGCGCGGCCAAGCGAGGCGGGGCAGCTCGCGGTAGCTCTCGAGGAAGACCATCGCGGCGCGCACGCGGCGCTTGAAGCGCGCGCCGGGCGAGGCGGCGGGCGCGCCGCCGTCGGCGCCGGAGAGGAACGACTCGGCCGCGGCGATCTCGGCGTCATACCGTGACCGAAGGCGTGCCGCGTCGGCCGGCGCCGTCGCGCCGCCGGCCGCGAGGTGGAATCGCCGCTCGACCTCCGCCTTGTGCGACGCGAGGAACCGGCCCACGAACGAGTCGACGGCGTCGTCCGAGCTCGACCCGTCGATCGGCGTGCGCGCGAGCCACTGATCCACGGCGTCCTTCAGCGTGGGGCCGTCGGCGATGCGCGCCTCGACGCGGCGGCTCGCCGGCGACGGGCCGCCGTCGGTGCTCTTCAGCGCCTCTTTGTAGCTGCCCTCGGGGCCGAGCGGCACGCGCACGCCGTCGTCGAGGCCGAGCACGATCTCGATCTCCCGGAGCTGGGCCGACTGGAAGCCGCTCGCGGGGATGAGGCGGTCGCGGAACTCGAGGTAGTCGCGCGTCGTCAGCGTCTCGATGACGCGGAAGTGCTGCGCCGCGAGCTCGAAGATGACGACGACGCGGCGGAGCGAGCGCACGGCCTGCGCGAGCTCGACGTCGGGCACGGGGTTCTGCCGGAAGACGTCGCGCGCCGTCGAGAGCTCGCGCAGCGCGAGCTTGAACCAGAGCTCGTAGATCTGGTGCGCGACGATGAAGAGCGTCTCGTCGTTGCCGACGGTCGCCGGGTCTCCGTCGAAGCCGCCCTGCAGCGCGAGCAGCTCCTCGACCTTGATGTAGTCCCAGTAGTTCATCGCCCGCCGAGCCCATCGGCGCGGCTCGCGGGCGGAGTCTACTCGGGCGGGTCGAAAACGGAAGGCGACGACGGGCCATGGCCGTCGGCGCAGGGTTTGCGCCGCTCGCGCATCAGTCGCGGCTGCCGCCGCCCGGCGCGACGGTCTTCTGCTGGAACTTGGTCGTGCCGTCGGGGCCGACGTCCTCGGGCGGGGCGTAGCTCTTGAGCTCGGCCCGCTCGAAGTTCCCGCCGGAGCCGATCTCGAGCATCACGACGCCGATGCCCTTGCAGAACGTGGTCGCGTAGCGCGTCGGCTTGCCGGCGATCTGGTCCTCGAGCACCTGGACGCAGCCCTCGAATTTGCCGGCGGGGACCTCGGCCGTGACGTTGACGGCGAGGATCTTGGACGTCCCGCCGTGCTCGCCGCGCCACGAGGTGCCGGCCGCGAGCGGGCCCTTGAGGACGTAGGCGCCGCCCTCCTCGAGGACGACGCCGTCGGGGTGGTAGGCGAAGCGCTTCGCGCCCTTCGCGTACTTGAGCTCGCCGTGGTCGCTGTCTTCGCGGTGGACGCGCGCGACGAGGACGCCCGGCTCGCCGACCTCGTTCGTCGTCTGGTAGAGGTAGACGTTGCCGTCGACGAGCGGGAAGAACTCCTCGAGCGGCGACGTCGATTTCGCGTCCGTCATGCCCGTCGGCGCGCGCATCCACGCCGAGCTCGCGGGCGGCGGCGGCCCCTCGGCGCACGCCGCCGCGGCGGACGCGAAGAGGGCGAGGAGGCAGCAGCACGCGAGCGTGCGCACGTCAGGGTGCTCCGTGGGCATGGGACCAGAACCATAGCGCAAGGAACGCGAGCAGCGACGCCGCGCCGAGGAACAGCCACCGCGCGAGCGGATCGGGGTCGAGCCGCCGCCGGAGCTCGCGCGCGGCCCGCGCGATCGCGTCGTCGTCGGTCTGCCGGGCGAGCGCGGGCGCCTCGCGCCGGACGCGCGCATAGTCGCCGGTAACGAACGCCGCGACGAGCGCGTCGAGCGCTGGATCGCGCGGAAACTTCTCGAGGAATCCAGGCCGTTCGTCGCCTCGCGCGCGGGGCGGCTCTACCGGGTCTCCGAGCTTGGCCGCGATCTCGCGGGCGCCTTCGTCTTCGGCGTCGGTCGGCTCGAGCTCGCCTTCGCTCGCATCGCCGGGCGGCTCGGCGTCGAGGCGCGGCTCGCCGGCCCGACGGCCTGGGCTCACGCGGCCTTCTCGTCCTCGCTCGATGCGTCGGGTTTGTCGGGAGAGGGCGGCGTGGCGCCGACCTCCTCCTCGAACCGGGCGTTGCGCTCGACCTGCGTCGTCGCTGCGGGGGAGTCGCCGCGGAAGATGTGGATCGCGTCGTACGGGCAGTCGAGCTCACACAGCGTGCACCCGACGCACTTCTTCGTGATGACCTCGCTCACCGGGAAATGATGGCTCCCGGCGAACGGCACCATCTGCAGCGCGTCGAACGGGCAGGCCCAGACGCACCACTCGCAGCCGACGCACGACTGGAGGTCGACGTACGCCTTCGGCCGCGCGGCGGGCTTGAGCATGTCGCAGAGGTTGCCCTCGTCGTCGTAGATCGCCTCGTCCGGGCAGACGACGCCGCAGGCGCCGCAGTTGATGCAGAGCTCGGGGTCGATGACGTGCAGGAGCTTGCGATCGCCGGTGATGGCGTCGGTCGGGCAGCGCTTGATGCAAGCGGTGCAACCCGTGCAGTTCTCCGTGATGATGTAGGGCATTCTCTTGTGCTCGCCTCGGCGTGCAGCGTAGCGCAGCGCGCGCTACCCGCCGGCCCTACCGATAGAAGCGGCCCGCGCCGCGGTCAAGTTGACCTCGGCAGGTCAGGGGCCGAGCTCGGCGTAGAACAGGTGCGCGGTCGACGTCGACGTGACGGGCATCGACGCGAAGCCGACGCCGAAATCGAGCGTCCCCGTGAGCGCGCCCACGACGGCCGCCCCGCTCGGCAGCGCGACGACGCCGCCGAACAACGCGCTCGCCGGGCCGCCCGAGGCAGGCGGCGTGAGCGTCAAATCGCGGATGAAGTAGGCGTTCATGTCGAGATCGACGCGCGCGACGAACGGCGACGCCCCGCCGTCTTCCCCGACGACGTAGACATCTCCAGGGTCGGTCGTCGTCATCGCCGACACGGGCGCTGGCAGCTCCACGCGCGCGTCGATGGCCTGCGTGATGAGATCGATCGCGAAGACGGCGCCCGGCGGCGCGGCGCCGTCGGGCGGGAGGGGGCCGCGCACGTCCCCCGCGAGCAGCAGCCGCCCGCGCGCGTCGACTGCCGCCGCGGTCGGGAGCAGCGGCAACGCCAAGGGCTCGGTCGCGCGCGCGGCGCCCTGGGCGTTGCCGAAGCCGAGCTCGACGCCGCCGCCGCAGCCGTCGACGGACATCGCGACGACGGCGAACGTGTCGGTGGCGAGCGTCATCGCCGCGACGTGCTCCGTCGCCGTCGGCGTGACGGCCTGCGTGCCGACGCCTTGCAGCGACGCGACGCTGCCGTCCGCGCCGCCGAGGAACGCGACGAGGCCGTTTCCGAACGTGGGCGCGGCGGTCTTTCCGTCGAGCATGACGCTCGCGCGCGTGCGAACTCCCGCGATCGCGAGGTCGCCCGTCGACGTGGCCGCGATCGCCGACGGCAGGAACCCGATCGAGAGCGCGCGCCCCCACGTGACCGCGCCCGTGTCGCCGTCGAGCGCGAGCGCGAAGCCTGCGTTGGCAGAGTTCGACGCGATGTTCGGCGTCACCACGCTCAGCGTGCCGAAGAAGACGCCGGCGGCGAACACCGCGCCCGTCGGCGAGGCGGCGACGACCACCGTCGACGCGCCGGTGATCTCCGTCGACCAGAGGACGTTCCCTGCCGGGTCGAGCTTGGCGACGATCTGGCGCGTGCCGCCGACCATCGGCGGGGCGGACGCGCTCACGACGACCGCGCCGTCGGGCGTGGCCGCCGCGTTGCCGATGGTCGCGCCCGGATCGATCGGCAGGA
>DASYCF010000674.1:0-5122 GCA_036500365.1 Byssovorax sp. | reverse complement strand
ACCTCGCGAAGGCCGCGCCGTCGCCCGAGCTCCTGCAGTCGCTGGAGCGCCTGCGCCGCGAGTGGATCGGGCGCGCATGAGCTCGGCCGTCGACGGGGCCGCGCGAGCGCGGTTCGTCGCGCGGTGGGACCTCGACAAGACCTACCTCCGCACCGACTTCGACACGGTGCGCGACCTCGTGCGCACCGCGATCGAGCGGCCCGATCAAAAGCGCACTGTCCCCGGCGCGGCGGCGCTGCTCCGCGAGCTCGGGCGCGCCGGCGTCGAGATCCACATCCTCTCCGGGAGCCCCGAGCAGCTGCGATCGCGCCTCGAGGAGAAGCTCCGCCTCGACGGCGCGCGCTGGGCGTCGCTCACCCTGAAGCCGAACCTCGAGAACCTCCTCCGCCTGCGCTTCCGCGCGCTCCGCGGCCAGCTCGGCTACAAGCTCCCCGCCCTGCTCGCGAGCCGCTCCGCGCTCGACGCCGCGCGCGGCGACGGCGACGCGCTCGTGAACGAGGTGCTCCTCGGCGACGACGCCGAGGCCGACGCGTTCGTCTACTCGCTCTACGCCGACGTGTGCGAGGGCGCGGTCGACGAGGCCGTCCTCGCGTCGGTGATGAAGCACGGCGGCGCCTACGACGACACGATCGAGGAGGCGCTCGCCGCCGCGCGGCGCATCCGCCGTGGGCGCGTCGTCGAGCGCATCTTGATCCACCTCGAGCGGCAGTCGTCGCCCGCCGACTTTCGCGTCTTCGGGCCGCGCGTCGTGCCGTTCTACAACTACCTCCAGGCGGCGTTCGTGCTCGCGGAGGACGGGCGCGTGCCCGCGCTCGCGGTGCTCCGCGTCGCGCAGGAGCTCGTGGTCTCGCACAACTTCGACGGCGGCGCGCTCGCGCGGAGCTTCCTCGACCTCTCACGACGCGGCCACGTGACCGGCCGCTGCGTGCCGCACATCGTCGAGGCGCTCGGCGTGTTCACGCAGAAGCGGACGAGCGGCGCGAGCGAGGTGAGCGCGATGGTCATCGAGCTCGAGCGCCTCGCCGCCGAGCTGCCGCCGCCCGGATCGCGCCGCGCCGTCCACGCCGACGCGCGCTCGATCAACTACCTCGGCCTCGTGGGATCGCACAACCAGCGCCGCAAGAAGCGCTGACGCGCGCCGTGGTAGGCTCGCGCGCATGCGGCAGCCTGCCCCGATCGACGGACTCATCGGGCACGACTGGTCCGTGTTCGACCGCGCACCGCGCGCGCCGATGAGCCCGGCCGACGGCGTGCGGCTCGGTGACGAGCTCCGCAGGCAGGTCGCGCGCGTCCAGCCGGCGTGGCCCTCCGCGCGCGAGCGACGCGACGATCACGCCGCGCACCTCCGCGTCATCGAGCTGCTCGAGCGTGTCCCTCCCCGCCGCGGTTAGGGTCCTCGCGGCGCTCGACGCGGCGCTCTCTGCGCGTCACCGGCGCTGGTACGTCTTCGGCGCGCAGGCGGTGCTCGCGTACGGCGTGCCTCGGCTCACGGCGGACGTCGACGTGCTCATCGAGCTGAACGACGCGTGCGCGCGCGACGTCGTCGCCGAGCTCGTCCCCGCCGGCTTCGAGCTCCGCCTCGAGCTCTCGGCCGATCAGCTCACGACCGCGCGCCTGCTCCCGCTCACGCACGGCCCGACGTCGATGCCCGTCGACGCCGTGCTCGCCTCGGCGCCCCTTCAGCGCGAGTTCCTCGAGCGCGCGCGCCGCGTCGATCTCGGCGGCGCCGTCGTGCCCGTCGTCTCGGCCGAGGACCTCGTCGCGCAGAAGATCCTCGCCGGCCGACGCAAGGACCTCGACGACGTGCGCGGCGTCCTCGCGCGGCAGGGCGACGCGCTCGACCTCGCCCGCGTACGCGACGTCCTCGAGCGGCTCGAGGCGGCGACCCGCGACGGGCGCCTCCTCGGCCGGCTCGCGCGCGCGGTCAAGTCCGCGCGACGATCGTGAGCGCGGCGGTCTCGGGCGGCACCGCGACGCGCACCGGCAAGATGCTCGTCCCGAGGCCCGTCGTCACGAACAGGCCGCGCCCGCGCTCCTCGACCCACCCGGCGGCGTAGCGCTGGCCGAAGGCGGACGGCACGACGAGCCGGCCGACGAACGGAAGGCGCACTGGCCGCCGTGCGTGTGCTCTAGATCCAGGCGTTGTTCAGGATCTCGCCCACGCCGCCCGCGCCGGGGACGATGTACTGCTTGTCGTTCAGGCCGCGCTCCTCGTCCCACAGCGTGCCGGGCACGGTGCGAAGCACGTGCGCGGGCGAGAGGCCGCGGTCGAGGCGCAGCGCATAGATGACCGCGTCGGGGTGGTCGGTGCGCACGCGCTTCACGTACTCGGGCGTCACGACGAGGTGCATCGCGACGCAGCGCGCGGGCGCGCCCTCGAGCTGCGTCTTGTAATAGCGCATCGCGCTCACCATCGACGAGCCCGTCGCGCCCATCGGGTCGGGGAACAAGACGAAGCGGCCCTCTACATCGCGGCCGATCTTCGCGTCGTGCCACGTCGCGCCGATGACCTCGCCCTGCTCGTTCGTCTGCCGGCTCATGAAGAGGTGGTCTTGCCGCACGAGCGCGGGGTCGAGCACCTCGTTCATGAGGTCGAAGACGACCTGCGACGGCATCGTCCCCGCGCGCGCGATGCCGACGGTGACGGCCTTCGTCGAGCGCGCGAGCGCGAGGCCGCGGTAGACCGCCTCCGGGTGGAGGCTCACCATGCGCGTCGGCGTCGCGACGCGCTCGGTCGGAAACTCGCGGGCGATGACGGTGCGCGCGAGCATCTCGTAGAGGGTCCGCACGAGCCGGCCCACATCCGGCTGCCCCGTGTCGGGCGAGCACGCCCGGGCGAGCAGCGTCCACGCGACGGGATCGTCGAGGAGGTGGACGTCCGGCCCGTAGCGGTGCGCGATCTCGGGCGGCGCGAACCGGGTCTCGGCGTACGCGATGTCGGGCATCGCTTTTCTGTTACACTACCTGGCCCGGCGCCGGGTATATGCCCAAGCTCACGGCGGCCGGGCCTCGCGCTCGCCCCGCTGCAGCGGTCGCGCAGGGCCGCGGGGGAAGGAAGGAACCGTTCGGTGGACAGCGACCTCGCTGAGGCGGTAGCGGCTCTTCAGGACATCTTCTCCCGCCGAGGTCTCACTGCTCGGTTCGCGAAGGGCGATCCCGCCGGCGTCGAGGAGCTTCGCAAGACGCTCCGGATCCCCGCGCGCTATCGCTCCTTCCTGACGGCGGCGGACCCCGTCGACGTCGAGACGGCCACGCCGACCGAGCGCGTGCGCCTCTTCGCGATCGAGAAGATCAAGGGCGAGCAGACGGGCCCGGACGGGAGCGACCTCGCCGCGATCCCCGGCTGGCGCAAGACCTGGATCATCGTGGCGCGCAGCGCGCTCCTCGGCGATCCCTACTTCCTCGACGTCTCGAAGCTCGACGCCGAGGGCGACTGCCCCGTGTTCAGCTGCATGATGGGCGGCGCGCTCAAGCCCGAGCTCTGCGCGTCGAGCTTCCAGCAGTTCCTGCGCATCCTCGCCACGAGCATGGAAGTCGCGACCGGCTTCCGCAACGAGGACCTCGACGACGAAGACGAGCAGATCTTCCGCGAGGCGCTCGGACCCAAGATCAAGACCATCGACTCCGCGGCGCTGCGGGCCGGGCACTGGACGTAGCGGCGATCGCCACGTAAGCACACGGGAGACGATGTCGAAGTGCTCGAAGTGCGCGGCCGACGTCCCGGAGGACGCGCTCTTCTGCGGCGGCTGCGGCCAGTCGATGCCCACGGGGGCGACCGTGCCCGGCGAGCCGATGGGGGTGCTGCGCGTCGAGTCGACGATCGACGAGCCCGGTGACGGCACGCCCCCGGCGATGCCCGCCGAGGACACCGCCACGCTGCCCGTCGGCACCGTCGTCGATCGCAAATACGCCATCGTCCGCGTGCTCGGCCGCGGCGGCATGGGCGTCATCTACCTCGCGCGCGACGTGCACACCGACCACGAGGTCGTCCTCAAGGCCGTGCGCCGCGAGCTCGCGCACCGCCCCGACCTCCGCGCGCGCATGCTGGCCGAGGGGCGCGCGCTCGCGCACATCGATCACCCGAACGTCGTGCGCCTCAACGCCGTCGTCGCCCAGGGCGAGGACCTGTGGCTCGTCATGCAGTACATCGACGGCGAGACGCTCGACAAGCTCGTCGCCTCGCACAAGGCGGCAGGCGGCATGCCGATCGCGGCCGCGCTCGGCCTCTTCCGCCAGGTCGCCTCCGGCGTCGGCGCCGCGCACAACGAGGGCGTGATCCACCGCGATTTGAAGCCCGCGAACGTGATCGTCCGCAAGAAGGACGGCGTCGCGAAGGTGATGGACTTCGGCATCGCGAAGCTCCCCAACAAGCCCGACGGCGCCATCACGAAGGGCGTCATCGGCTCGCTCTGGTACATGTCGCCCGAGCAGGTGAAGGGCCGGCGCGATCTCGACGCGCGCGTCGACGTGTACGCGCTCGGCATCCTCCTCTACCAAATGCTCGTCGGCCGCGTGCCCTTCAACGGCGCGAGCGAGTACGAGATCATGAAGCTCCAGGCCGAGGCGCCGATGCCGCTCGCGCGCGCGTCACGCGCCGACGTGCCCGCCGCCCTCGACGCGATCATCCAGCGCGCATGCGAGAAGGAGCGCGACGCGCGCTTTCCAGGCTGCGACGAGCTCCTCGCCGCGCTCGACGCGCACGTCACGAGCGGGGTCGCGCGCGCGGCGTCGGCGGACAGGAGCAGCTTCTCGCCCGTCGCGCCCGACGTTCGGCCGCCCGTGCCGCCTGCGCCGCCTGCGCCGACCGCGCCCGACGAGCCCGCGTCCGTCCCCTCGAAATACGTCGAGCCGCCGAAGGCCGAAGCGGTGAGCGCCGCGCGAACCGACACGCCCGCGCCCGCGAAGGCCGACGTCGCGGAGCCGCCCGCGGCCGGCGCCGAGCCCGCGAACCCCACGCTCGAGCCCGTCGACGTCGAGGTCCTTGGCCCCGCCGACGAGTCGCGCGTCGAGGGCGGGACGCCGATCACGGACGAGCCCGCGAAGGACCCGTCGCCGCTCGCGGCCGACGTCGCGATCGCCGCGCGGCGCCCGCAGTCGTCCGCTGCGCTCACGATCTCGGACG
>DASYCF010000673.1:0-5280 GCA_036500365.1 Byssovorax sp. | reverse complement strand
GTGCCCATGGTTTGCCGGCGGCCCCTCGCGCGCGATTGTGGCACCCGTGGTATCTTTCGTCATGCCCCTCGGTCCCACCCCGAAGACGATCCCCCTCGAGCTCATCGAGAAGCTCCCCAAGACCGACCTCCACGTGCACCTCGACGGGTCGCTGCGCCTGTCGACGATCCTGGAGCTCGGCGACAAGTACAAGGTCGACCTCCCCGCTCGCGACGCCGACGGCCTGCGCGCGGAGATGCACCTCGGGCAGAACTGCGGCACGCTCGTCGAGTACCTCAAGGCGTTCGACGTCACGCTCCGCGTGATGCAGACCGAGGAGTCGCTCCGGCGCATCGCCTACGAGCTCGCCGAGGACGCCGCCCACGAGAACGTCCGCTACATGGAGGTCCGCTACGCGCCGATGCTCCACACGCGGCGCGGTCTCAAGCTCACCGCCGTCGTCGAGAGCGTCCTCGAAGGGCTCCGCGAGGCGCAGGACAAGCTCGGCATCGAGTCGAACGTCATCATCTGCGGCATCCGCAACGTGTCGCCCGAGAGCTCGCTCGAGATGGCGGAGCTCGCGGTGGCGTACAAGGGCCGCGGCGTCGTCGGCTTCGACCTCGCGGGCGCCGAGTACGACCACCCCGCCAAGCACCACAAGGCCGCCTTCCAGCTCGTTCGCGACAACAACATCAACGTCACCATCCACGCCGGCGAGGCCTACGGCCCCGAGTCGATCGCCCAGGCCATCCACGTCTGCGGGGCGCACCGCATCGGCCACGGGTGCCGCCTGCGCGAGAACGGCGACCTCCTCCATTACGTGAACGACCACCGCATCCCGCTCGAGTGCTGCCCGTCGTCGAACGTGCAGACGGGCGCCATCCGCGACCTCCAGAGCCACCCGCTGAAGCTCTACAAGAACCTCGGCCTGCGCGTGACGATCAACACCGACAACCGCCTCGTCACCGACACGACCGTGTCGCACGAGCTCTGGCACTGCCACACGCGCATGGGCATGACGCTCGACGACATCAAGTCGATGATCGTGAGCGGCTTCAAGAGCGCGTTCTTGCCGTTCCACATCAAGCAGGAGCTCCTGCGCCGCGCGACCGACGAGCTCACGCGCTTCTCCGCCGACGGATCGATCCGCCCGCCCGCCGCGCCCGTGAGCGCGCGGGCCATCGGCGAGATCGAGCCCCACAAAGCCGCGGAGCCGGCCGTGGAAGAGGCGACGAACTAGGTCTCAACCGTCGCCCTTCCACTCCGTGCGCTGCACCACGGGGAGCTGCAGCGCGCGCTCGCGATCGAGATCGAGCGAGCCGAGGTGGATGGCGATCGGCGCCTGCACCCACTTGAAGATCGATCGCGTGAAGAGGCGCGCGAACTTCTCCGCGAAGGCCGCGAGCGCCGCCGTGTCGCGCGTGGGGAAGAGCGGCGGGAGGGCGCGCGCGACCTCGTCGGGCGCGAGCTTCTCGGCGCCGTAGAGGTAGAGGCACGCGTCGAGCACTTCGAACGGCATGAGCTCGCTCTCGCCCGCTTGGTCGGCGGCGAGCTCGGGACCGGCGATGGTGCCGAGCGTCATGCGGATGCCCTCGAAGCCGAAGCGCCGCTCGAGCCGCTCGAGCATCGCGATGACGACGGTCTTCGGCAGGTTCGCGATGACGCTGAAGCAGCCCTCGAGGTCGCCGCCGACGGTGGTGTAGCCGAGCGCCTTCTCGCTCATGTTGCCCGTCTGCAGGAAGAGCGCGCCGGCCGTGTTCGCCCAGTTCCACATGCGCTGGCCGCGGATGCGCGCCTGGATGTTCTGCATCGTGATCTCGGTGAGCTCCGCGCCGGGGCCGAGCATCTCGCGCGCGGCGGCGGCCTCGCGATCGAACGCCTCCTCGATCGGGACGACGGTGAACGACGCGCCGAGCTCGTCCGCGATGCGCGCCGCGGCGCCCTTGGTCGCGGCGCCCGAGTAGCGCGTCGGCATGTAGAACGTGTGGAGCAGCTCGGGCATGCGCGCGCGGCGCTCCTCGGCCGAAGGGACGATGACGCCGATGGCGCGCCACGCGGCGAGCAGCGTGAGGAGCGAGTCGCGCCCGCCCGAGAGCGCGACGCCGAGGCTCTTGAACGCGCCGGTCTTGCGGTAATAGTCGGCGATGCCGAGCGCGAGCGCCTCGAAGAAATCGTCGAGCAGCTCGTCGCGCGCGGTCGTGACGGGGAGCGTCGTCGCGGGCAAGAAGTAGCTCGAGCCCGGCGGCGGCCCCGGGTACGTGAGCTTCGATCGATCGGCGGTGGCGGCGGCGACGCGCTGGACGACGACGCCGCGCTCGCGCGCGCGGAACGCCTCGAGGTCGCTGCGCCACGTGCTCGCCTCGCGGCGGCACCGCGTGGTGCGGTCGAGATCGACGACGCACGTCGCGTAGCCCTCGCGGAAGCGCGGCGCGTCGAGCACGGGGCGCCCGTTCTGGTTCACGTGGCCGCCGCCGTCGAACACGAGGCCGTCGTTCGCGCCGACGAGGTTCGCGTAGACGATCGTGCACTGGTTGTCGCTCGCGCGCGTCGCGATCATCTCGCGCCGCGTGCCCGTGACGCCCGCGCGGAACGGCGACGCGGACAGGTTCACGACGAGCTCCGCGCCCGAGTAGCAGCGCCGGCGCATCGGCCCCTCGGGCGACCACACGTCCTCGCAGACCTCGAGCGCGACGACGCCGAAGTCGAACGCGAAGACGCGATCGCCGAGCGGCACGCCCTCGGCGTCGAGCTCGAGGTACGGCGCGCCGCGCGAGAACGTCCGCGCCTCGTAGAAGATGTTGTACGTCGGGAGCTTCTCCTTCGGCACGAGGCCGAGGACCGCGCCGCGGTGGACGATCGCGGCGCAGTTGAACAGGTCACCGCCGACGCCGACGGTGACGCCGACGCAGAAGACCGTGGCGAGCGCCGCCGTCTCGCGTGCGAGCCGCTCGAGCTCGCGCCGCTGCGACGCAACGAACGCGCGCCACTGGACCAGATCCTCGGACGCGTAGCCGCCGACGACCTGCTCGGGGAACGCGGCGATCGTCGTGTCCTCGGCCGCCATGGCGCGCGCGAGCTCCACGCAGCGATCCACGTTCGAGCGCACGGCGCCGACGGTCGCGTCGACGTTGGCGATGCCCAGCTTGACGAGGCGCATCCCCGAGCACCTAGTGCCGGCGACGCGTCGCTTCCACTGTTGACGAGCGAAGCGAGCCGGAGCTGCGGGCCGCTCGCGGGCCGAGACGAGGATTATCCCGCGAGGACCAGCACCTTCGGCTGGCTCGGCACGGCGCGCACGCCCGGGCAGTTCGTCGAGTTCTGGAGGTTCACGCTCGTGAGCCGCGTCACGGGCATGCCGTCGACGAGGACGGTGAACGCGCCGGTGAGCGCGCGCGACGGGCCCATGTCGGTGCCGGACGCGACGCCGCCGGCGACGCCCGTGTTGTCGCCGTTCGAGAGGGGGATCTCGGTCGCCATGTTGTGCGCGGGCGCGCACGCGAACAGCACGTTCGCCGCGAAGCCGACGCCCATCGGCCCCATGGCGATGTTCGGATAGGGGAGCGGGATCGGGCTCGGCGCAGGGGGCGCCGGCGTGAGGCACACGTCCGGGAAGCCCAGATCCATGCCCATCATCTGCGTGTTCGCGAACATGCGTCGACTCCTCTCAGCCGAGGTGGACTTGACCGCCGTCGATCTTCACGAGCTCTTCCGCCGTGAGGATAGCGCTCTCCGCGCGCAGGTTCATCGACTTCTTCGCCTCGTAGTCGATGCGGCCGGCGCGCACCTGATCGAGCTCGTCGACCCTGCGGTACGAGCGCTTCACGCGCTCGGTCCAGCGATCGACCACGGTGTCGATCGCGGCTGCGACCGTCTTCACGCGGCCGAGCTCCGCGCGCACGCGCGTCGACACGACGTCGAGCGCCTCGAACGCCAGGCTCGCCTCGCGCGCGGTCACGTCGAACGCGCCGGCGACGATCGACACGGACCGGCTCGCCGCGAGGTCGATGCCGTCGCGCGCGGCGACGACGACGCGGCCCGCCGGGGCGCGCACGCTGAGGTCGCCGTCGATCTCGAGCGCGGTCGACCCAGCGCCTGGTCGCTCGAGCACGGCGACGACGTACGACTCGCCGTCCGCGAGCGTCGACACGAGGACCACGTCGCCGGGCGCGGGCGCGACGAGGCAGCTCGCGGCGCGGGCGGCGCGGTACTCACCGGCCGACGTCTGCACGTGGATGGCGCCGTCGGCGACGCGCGCGACGGTGCCGGCCTCCTCGACGGCGGTGGATGACTCGATTTTTCGTGCGGCGTTCGTCATCGGAGCGTCTCCTCGACCTTGGCTGGAACACGCGGCGACGATGGGCAAAGCCGCGCCGGGCGAGGGTAGCACCGCGCGGGACACCGGGCACGAGCCACTCATTGACGCACGCCCCCGTTCCGTCGACCTTGCTCGAGCGCATGAACGTCCGGCTCGTCCACGAGTTCCGCTTCGAGGCCGCGCACCGCCTGCCCAAGGTCCCCGCGGGCCACAAGTGCGCGCGGCTCCACGGTCACAGCTTCAAGATCGAGCTCGCGATCGTCGGCCCCGTGAACGAAGAGACCGGCTGGTTCCTCGACTACGGCCAGCTCTACGCGGCGTGGGAGCCGCTGCACGCCGAGCTCGACCACAACTACCTCAACGACGTGCCCGGCCTCGAGAACCCGACGAGCGAGCTCCTCGCGCGGTGGATTTGGCGTCGCCTCGCGCCCGCGCTGCCGAGCCTCGCGCGGGTCACGGTGTTCGAAACGTGCGACGCGCGCTGCGAGTACGAAGGCTCCTGAGGCGCGCCGTCGCCGCGCTGCTCGCGGGCGCGCTCGTGACGCTCGCCGTCGACCTCCCGGCCGACGACGTGGCCGTGCCCGTCCCGCTGCAGATGGCGCTCTTGGTGAAGGTCGCCGGCTACGACAAGAACCTCCGCGCGCGCGCCGGCGATCGCGTGCACGTGCTCTTGCTGACGAAGTCGGGGAGCGACGAGTCGGCGCGCGTCGCGGCCCAGGCCGACAAGGCGCTCTCGTCGGAGGACGCGATCGGCGGCCTGCCCCACGACGAGTTCACGACGGGCTACGTCGACGGCGCGGCGCTCGCGCGGCTCTGCAAGTCGCGGCGCGTGTCGATCGTGTACGTCACGACGGGCTTCGCCGACGCGGACGTCCAGGCGATCGCCGCCGCGCTCTCGGGCGGCGATGTCCTCAGCGCGTCCGCGGTCTCGAGCTACGTCCAGCGGGGCGTCGTGCTCGGCTTCGATCTCGTGTCGGGCAAGCCGA
>DASYCF010000672.1:0-15282 GCA_036500365.1 Byssovorax sp. | reverse complement strand
CGACGGGGGCGTGGGCGTCGTCGAGATCCGGACCTTCGTGCGCGATCTGTCGACGCTGCTCCACAACGAGCTCCGGCGCCTCGAGGCCGGCGGGATGCGGGCGCTCGTCCTCGATCTACGCGGCTGTCCCGGCGGAGATCTCGACGCGGCGCTCGCGCTCGCGGACGACTTCCTCGATCGCGGCGCGCTCCTCGCCACGCGCCTCGACCCCGACGGCGACGAGGTGCCCATCCACGCGCGGCAGGGCGATCCGTACGCCTTTCCGCTCGCGATCGTGGTCGACGGCGGCACGGCGTCGGCGGCCGAGCTCTTCGCGGGCTGCATGCAGGCGCACGGCCGCGCCGTCGTCGTCGGCGAGCGCACCTACGGCAAGGGCTCCACGCAGCGGCTCGTCCCTGGCTTCTCGTCCCCGGGCGCTCGCTACGAGACGGTCGCGACGTTCGTCCTGCCGGGCGGCGCGCCGATCGAGGGCCGCGGCGTCTCGCCGGACGTGGAGGCGCCGGCCGCGCGCGCGCTCGACGCCGCATTCGAAGCGATGACCGAGGATCTCCAGCAAGAGGTGCGCTGATGGCTCTCCAGGACGAACTGACCGTGACGCTCGAGTCGGCGAGCTTTGCTTGCGACGACCTCAAGGTCCGCAAGATCGTGGGCACCGAGGCCATCGGCCGCCTCTTCGACTTCGAGGTGCAGGTGGTCTGTCCGGATCACGACGGGCCCTCCCCCGACTCCATGCTCGGCGCCGGCGTCACCCTCGTGCTCGAGAGGCAGGGCGACGCGGGCGCAGGCTGGCACGGCGCGCGCCGCGTCCACGGCACCGTCGCCGAGGTGGACGATCTCCTCTCCACCCACGCCGGCGTGCGCGAGTACGCGCTGCGGGTCGTCCCGCGCGCGTACCTGCTCGCGATGGTCGAGACGCAGGACATCTTCATGAACCTCAGCGTGCCCGACATCATCCGGAGCAAGATCGAGAGCGTCGACCTCACGAGCGATCTCGAGATGCGCCTCACCGGCACGTACGCGAAGCGCGAGTTCGTCGTGCAGTACAAGGAGAGCGATCTCGCCTTCGTGTCGCGCCTCGCCGAGCACGCCGGCATCAGCTTCTACCTCGAGCCCGGCGACGCGAGCGACAAGCTCGTCTTCACCGATCACCAGGCGGGCTTCTGGCGCGGAGACGACGAGCGCGACATCCCCTTCCACTCGAACGCGGAGCAGGGCGGCGTCACCGCGCTCGCCGCGAAGCGGCGCGTCGTCCCGGCCTACTACGTCGTCAACGACTACAACTACAGGACTCCGCAGGTCGACCTCATCGGCGAGCACCAGCTCGAGGGCGCCTTCGCGGGGGGCGTCGTCGAGTTCGGCGCGCACCACAAGACGCCGGTCGAGGCCCAGGCCCTCGCCTCCATCCGCGCCGAGGAGCGGCTCGCCGCGCAGCGCGTCTACACCGGAAAGAGCCGCGTCCCGGGGCTCTCGGCGGGCACGCGCGTGACCATCGCCGACCACCCCGACCTCGGCTCGGTGCAGCTGCTCGTCACCGAGGTGGAGCACCGGGCGACGCAGATCGCCGGCGCCGACGGAGAGCGGACCGGCTACGAAAACACCTTCCGCGCCATCCCCGCCGAGCGCACGTACCGGCCGCCGCGCGTCACGCCGCGACCGCGCATCGCAGGCCTCATCACCGGTGTCATTGACGGCGGACCCGCGGGCGCGCGTCCCCGCTACGCCCAGATCGACGAGCAGGGCAGGTATTGGGTGCGCTTCCACTTCGATCTGACGACGCCGGGCGAGCGGCCGGCGTCGCGGCCCGTCCGCATGCTCCAGAACCACGCGGGCGCCGGCTACGGCACGCACTTCCCGTTGAAGCCGGGCGTCGAGGTGCTCATCGGCTTCGTCGACGGCGATCCCGATCGACCGCTCATCGTGGGCGCGGTCCCGAACCCGGTGACGCCTTCGCCCGTCAACGGGGCGAACCCCGGCGTGCACCGGGTCCAGACGTCGACGGGGATCTGCGTGGATCTGGCGGAGTGATCGCGGCGCACGACCTGCTCAGGTCAGGCGGCCGCGGGCGCGCGACTTCGACGGCGCGGGCGGAGTCGCGGGGGGGTCGGGGCGCGGCGGCGTGACGCGCAGGTAGCCGCGCTCGAGGAACGACACGAGCGCGCGCACGAGCTCCTCGCGGTGGACGTCGGAGCGCGAGGCGGCGCGCTCGAAGAGCACCTCCTTCATCGCGCCGAGCGTGAACGCCGCGTAGAGCTTCGCGTCGCCCGGCGCGACGATGCCGAGCTCTTGCCCCTCGACGAGCGCCGCCTCGAGGAGCGCCTTCACGCCTGCATAGAAGCTCTCGATCTTGTCCATGAACGCGGCGTCGAGCCCGGCCGCGTAGCTCATGAGGATGTGCGTGAGCGCCGGGTCGTCGAGGAGCACGGCGAGGACGGCGCGCGCGTTGTGCTCGATCTGCGCGCGCACGTCGCCGCGCGTGTCGACCTTCAGGATCGCGCCGCCGATGCGCTCGAAGAGCCCGTCGACGAGCTCGCTGAACACGCTGCGCTTGTCGTGAAAATAAAGGTAGAACGTGCCCTTCGCGACCTTCGCCGCGGCGACGATGTCGTCGACCTTCGCCTCGTGGAAGCCCTTGGTCGCGAAGACGTCGCGCGCGGCCCGGAGGAGCTCCTGGCGGCGCTCGGCCTTGTTGACGTCGCGCGCCATGGCGGAGACCTTTACCGCACAACGGCGGGCGCCGGAGGTCCGCCGCAGGGGAGGATTCATGAGGTCGAGCTGTACGCTCGGGTGCGCTACCGCGTGGGCCCTCGTCGTCGTCACGTACCCGGCCCGCCACATGGGCGGCATGGGCTCGTACAAGGAGATGCCGACGTGGGCGCAGTGGAGGCCGAAGGCGATCGCGCTCATCGAGGCGCAGCTCGCGAAGAAGCCGTGAACCCCGGCCGCGCGCCGCGCGCGCTCGCGTGGTCGATGCTCGTCGTCGGCGCCGTCCTCGCGCTGTCCGCCGCGGCGCTCGCCGAGCTCGACGAGCTGCTCGCTGGCACGTCGCTCGGCGCCGCGGCGCTGAGGTCGCTCGATGATCCGCACCTCTTCGCGATCGCCGTCGTGGGCGCGCTGCTCGTCGGCGTCGGCGTCGCGCTGCTGCATCAGCCCGAGGTGCGCGCGCCGGTCGAGGTCGAGCCCGCGGCGCCCGACGCCTTCGAGGAGATCGCGCGGCGCGAGGCCGAGGCGATCGCGCGGCTCGCCGAGCCTGCGCCGACGTACGCGCTCGACGGTCACGGCGCGGCGCCGGACGACGGCGAGATCGCCCGCGCGCTCGCCCTCATGCGGTGGTCCACGCGGGGGATCGGAGCGCGCGTGTGGCGTCCGGTCGTCGGCTTCGTCGTCGCCGCTGCGCTGCATGCGTCGCTCGTCACGTTCGCAGCGCGCGCCGCCGCGCCGACCGTCGCCGAGGCCGACGCGGAGGCCCTCGCGTACATGAGCGCGACGCTCACCGGGTGGCACGACACGAGGCTCGCGGCGCTCGAGGCGGCCGCCGCGCTCGAGGAGTCGGCGGGCCCCGACATGTACCGCGGGCGCCGCGACGCGGGCCGCGTCGACGCGAGCACGGAGCTCGAGCGCTTCCTCTGCCTGAACGACCTCGAGCGCATGTGGCCGCAGGATGGTTGCGGTCACCTCTTCTTCGGCGCCGCGCCGCGGCCGTGGCACCAGCCCGACACACGCAGGGTCCTTCGGCCGACGAAGCTCGAGGACGCGAGGCTCCGCGCGGAGCTCGGCTTCGAGCCGCCGCCGTGCGCGACGTTCGACCCGCCGGAGGTCTGCGCGTCCATGCAGTCGCTCGAGGACCTGAGCGGCATCGGCGAGTTCGAAGCGCCACCTCTCGCGCCGAAGTGGCGACCGTCGTTCCCGCCGCCGCTCGCACCCGGCGTCGCGCACGCGCCGGTCGTCGTCGTCGATCGAGTCCTCGGCGATCGCGATCCCGCTCGCGTCGCGCGGGACGTGCGCGCGCTCGCCGGGACGCTCCGTGCGTGCATGACGCCCGAGGGGATCGACGGCGGCGGGACGTTCAAGTTCGACCTCCTCTACGGCGTCGACGGCGGCGTGACCTCGCACCTGACCGGCGGCACGCTCCCGGCGGCCGTCGAGTGGTGCATGTCCCTGGCGCTTCGCGCGTTGAGGCCGGGCGACCGCGGCGCGCGCGTGGCGACGGTGGGCGCACACGTCGTCGCGCCGGGCCACCGCCCCTGACATTTCGCGACGCCGCCGAAACGACCGACGACGCGCAGCGCCGCGCGCGCGCCGACGCGGCTTCGATCTACGCTCCGCGCATGATCGACGCGCACGTGTGGACGACGCCGAACGGGTTCAAGGCGCTCATCACGCTCGAGGAGCTCGGCCTCCCGTACGAGCCGCGGTGGGTCGACATCTCGAAGGGCGAGCAGATGGCGCCCGCGTTCCTCGCGATCAACCCGAACCACAAGATCCCGGCGATCGTCGATCACGACGGCGCGGGCGGCTCGGCGGTGACGGTGTTCGAGTCGGGCGCGATCGCCGTCTACCTCGCCGAGAAGACGGGCAGGCTCCTGCCGACGTCGGGCGCCGCGCGCTACACGGTGCTCGAGTGGGTGTTCTTCAACATCGGCGGCCCGGGGCCCATGCTCGGGCAGCTCGGCTTCTTCACGAAGTTCGCGCCCGAGAAGATCCCGCTCGCGATCGATCGCTACACGAAAGAAGCCGAGCGGCTCTTCGGCGTGCTCGAGCGGCGCCTCGGCGAGGCGCGCTACCTCGGCGGCGACCTCTCGATCGCGGACACGGTGAACTTCCCGTGGATCAACGCGGCGCGCACGTTCCTCGCGTTCGACTTCGCGCCGTATCCGAACGTGACGCGTTGGCTCGACGAGCTCGAGGCGCGCCCCGCGTTCACGAAGGCGCTCCGCATGAAGCCCTGATCGACGGTCCGCCGGGTCGTCGCTGCGAATCGCCCTACGCGGAGGGCGCAAATCGTTCGGACGGACGGCGCCGTTAGTTGATCCCCTTCGTAGGCTGCGATACGCCTGCGCACTGACTGGCGGGTCAGTCACACCGCCGTCCCCTGCAACGTGGAGCTCAGCGCATGACCCAGATCAACGAGAGGCACGACCCCGTCGTCCTCGGCGTCGACGTCGGCTCGACGACGGTGAAGGCCGTCGTCCTCGACCCGAACACGCTCGAGATCTTGTGGAGCGACTACCAGCGCCACCAGACGAAGCAGCCCGAGAAGGTGCTCGAGCTCATCCACGAAATCGAGCGCTGCTTCCCGAACTCGCCGCGCGCCTCGTGGCGCGTGTTCCTGACCGGATCGGGCGCGGCGCCGCTCTGCCCGCCGCTCGGCGCGAAGTTCGTGCAGGAGGTCAACGCCGTCACGCTCGCGGTCGAGAAGCTCCACCCCGACGTCGGCAGCGTGATCGAGCTCGGCGGCCAAGACGCCAAGATCATCATGTTCAAGACCGACGAGAAGACCGGCGACAAGCAGGCCACCCCGTCGATGAACGACAAGTGCGCCAGCGGCACCGGCGCCACGATCGACAAGTGCATGATCAAGGTCGGCATGCCCTCGGCCGACGTCGTGCAGGTGCACTTCGACGACTCGAAGCTCCACCACGTCGCGGCCAAATGCGGCGTGTTCGCCGAGACCGACATCGTGAACCTCGTGAAGAGCGGCATCCCGCCGACCGAGGTGCTCTGCTCGCTCGCCGACGCGATCGTCCTCCAGAACCTCAGCGTGCTCACGCGCGGATCGACGCTGAAGCACAAGGTCATCCTGCTCGGCGGGCCGAACACGTACCTGCCGTTCCTGCAGGAGTGCTGGCGCCTGCGCATCCCGCAGACGTGGGACGAGCGCGGCTACGCGTGGCCGAAGGATCAGCCGATCGAAGAGACCATCTTCGTGCCCCAGAACGCGCAGTACTACGCGGCGTTCGGCGCGTGCGTGTACGGCCTGCGTGAGGCGGCGCACGTCGGCAAGTACGTCGGCACCGACGGCCTCGTCGACTACATGACGAACGGCCGCAAGGCGCGCCTCGGCGAGAGCGCCGGTCCGCCGCTCGCGAAGAGCCAGGGCGAGATCGACACGTTCAAGGAGCTCTACGCGATCCCGAAGTTCACGCCGCAGAAGCTCGAGAAGGGCCAGGTCGTCCGCGGCGTCATCGGCCTCGACGGCGGCAGCACGAGCTCGAAGGCCGTGCTCATCGACGAAGAGTCGAACATCGTCTGCAAGGCGTACCAGCTCTCGAAGGGCAACCCGATCCAAGACGCGAAGGAGCTCCTCGCGCAGCTGCGGAGCTACGTCGAGGACGCGGGCGCCAAGCTCGAGGTGCTCGGCTTCGGCGGCACGGGCTACGCGGCCGACGTGCTGCAGGAGTGCATGCGCGCCGACGTGAACATCGTCGAGACCGTCGCCCACATGATGAGCGCGGTGAAGTTCTTCGGCGACGTCGACGTCATCTGCGACATCGGCGGTCAGGACATCAAGGTCCTGTTCATGAAGAACGGCGACATCGCGAACTTCCGCCTCTCGAACTCGTGCTCTGCGGGCAACGGCATGCTGCTCCAGGCCATGGCCGATCAGTTCGGCCTCAAGGTGACCGAGTACGCCGACACGGCGTTCGGCGCCGAGCTCGCGCCCAAGTTCAGCTACGGCTGCGCCGTCTTCCTCGACACCGATCGCGTGAACTTCCAGAAGGAGGGCTTCTCGAAGGAGGAGCTCCTCGCCGGCCTCGCGCAGGTGCTGCCGAAGAACGTGTGGCAGTACGTGGTCCAGATCCCGCGCCTCGCCGCGCTCGGGACTCGCTACGTCCTTCAAGGAGGCACGCAGTACAACCTCGCCGCCGTGAAGGCGCAGGTCGACTACATCAAGGAGCGCGTCCCCGGGGCCGAGGTGTTCGTCCACCCGCACACGGGCGAGGCCGGCGCGATCGGCGCCGCGTTCGAGACGCTCCGCGTGGTCAAGCGCAAGGGCAAGTCGACCTTCATCGGGATCGATGCGGCGATCGCCATCGAGTACACCACGAAGAACGACGAAGAGACGGTCTGTCACTTCTGCCCGAACAACTGCAAGCGCACCTTCATCGACACGAAGGCGCCCGACGGCTCGACGAGCCGCTACATCTCGGGCTTCTCGTGCGAGAAGGGCACCGTCGAGAGCGAGCAGGCGATGCTCGATCTCGTCGCCGATCGAAAGAAGATCGCGAAGGAGTTCCCGAACCTCGTCGACTACGAGTCGAAGCAGGCGTTCCGGCACTTCTACGAGTTCGCGCCGATGCCGTCGGCCGGCACGCCCATCAAGGACCACCAGGTCAAGAAGGGCTTCTTCGGCATCAAGCGCGTCGAGATCACGCGCCCGTTCAAGCGCTCGGGCGACGCCGTGCGCGAGAAGCTCCGCCGCACGCGCATCGGCATCCCGCGCGTCTTGAACCTGTACTCGACCGCTCCGTACTTCCGTCACTACTTCGAGGCGCTCGGCGTGCCGAAGCAGAACGTCGTCTTCAGCGACGCGACGAGCGAGGAGATGTGGGTCGAGGGCGGGAAATACGGCTCGATCGACCCGTGCTTCCCGTCGAAGGTCGCGCAGGCGCACGTCCACAACCTGCTCTTCCACCACCACTCCGACGAGAAGAAGCTCAACTACATCTTCTTCCCCATCCTCACGCACGTGCCGAGCTTCGGCGAGGGCGTGATGGACAAGACCTCTTGTCCCATCGTCGCCGGCGTGCCCGACGTGATGAAGGCGGCCTTCACGAAGGAGGTCGACTTCTTCGCGACGCGCGGCATCGAGTACCTCGATCCGGCGCTCACCTTCAGCGAGATGCACCTGACCGCGCGCCGCATGTTCGAGACGTGGGGTCCGCGCCTCGGCATCACCGAAGACGAGAGCGACCACGCCCACAAGGAGGCGATGCGCGCGCTCGACCAGTTCGAGCACGACCTCATGGAGAAGGGCCGCGCCATCCTCGAGACGGTCGAGGCGGAGAACCGCGTCGCCATCCTGATGGTCAGTCGCCCGTACCACTCGGACCCCGGCCTGAACCACGGCATCCCCGAGGAGTTCCAGGTCCTCGGCTATCCGATCTTGAGCGTGCGCTCGATCCCGCGCGACCTCGCGTACCTGAACCGCTACTTCCGGGACGAGGCGGCGCGCGGCCAGCACCCGCTCGACATCAACGACGTGTGGCCCGAGAACTACTCCGCGAACAGCGCGCAGAAGGTCTGGGCGGTGAAGTTCGCGTCGCGCCACCCGAACGTCGTGCTGCTCGATCTCTCGAGCTTCAAGTGCGGCCACGACGCGCCGACGTACGGCATCGTCGAGAGCATCGTCAGCGCGAGCGCGACGCCGTACGCCGCCCTCCACGACATCGACGCGAACAAGCCCGGCGGCTCGATCAAGATCCGCGTGAAGACGTACGCGCACTCGCTCAAGCTCCACGAGGAGGCGCTCGAGGACGCGGCGAAGCGGAAGAGCGAGCTCGCCTTCAGCGTCGATCGGAAGCGCCTCGAGCTCATGACGATGAAGCAGGCGCAGCTCGCCGCGCGCAAGCAGACCGACGCGGCGCTCGAGCAGCAGATCGAGGCGCTCGCGCAGCGCCTCCGCGACTACGTGGCCCCGATCACGCCGCCCGAGACGCCGAAGGGCCTCATTCAACTCAAGAAGAAGCCGGTCGACCCCAACGCAGTTGCAGCGCCCGCGGCGCCGGCAGCCGAGTAAGCAAGAGGGAAGGGACACTCCGATGACGATGCAACCCGTTCAGGCGAAGAAGAGCCTCCCCATCGTGGGCAACAAGGCCCCCAAGGCCGAAGCCCACCCCGTCGACGACGTCGACATCGAGGCCGAGCTCAAGGCCTTCGAAGAGGCCGAGCGCGAGCGCCTCGGCATCAAGGCCGAGCGCCGCCAGTGGGTCGACGACATGCTCGACCTCAAGATGACGAAGAAGGAGAAGAAGCACGTCACGCTGCTCATCTCCGGCCTCACGGCGGCGCAGGACTTCCTGTGCGAGGGCGCGCTCCGCGGCCTCGGCTACAACGTGAAGTACTTCGGCATGAGCGACAACCGCGGCCTCCAGACCGGCAAGGAGTTCGGCAACCGCGGCCAGTGCAACCCGACGTATTTCACGGTCGGCGGCCTCGTCCAGCACCTCATCGACCTCCGCGACAAGGAGGGCATGACCTCCGAGGAGATCGTCAGGAACTACGTGTTCGTCACGGCGGGCGCGTGCGGCCCGTGCCGCTTCGGCATGTACGTCACGGAGTACAGGAAGGCGCTCCGCGACGCCGGGTTCGACGGGTTCCGCGTCATGCTCTTCCAGCAGCAGGGCGGCCTCTCGCAGGCCACGGGCGATGACGCGGGCCTCGAGATGAACCCGGACTTCTTCATCGCCATCGTGAAGGCGATCGTCTGCGGCGACGTCATGAACGCGATGGGCTACCGCGTGCGCCCCTACGAGGTCACGCCCGGCGCGACGAACCGTGCGATGGAAGAGGCGAAGAAGCTCGTCTACGAGGCGCTCTACAAGAAGACGAACATCTTCCTCGCGCTCCACCAGGCGAAGAAGCACCTCGCCAAGGTCGAGATCGATCCGCTCCGCGCGCGCGCCAAGTGCTCCATCATCGGCGAGTTCTGGGCGATGACGACCGAGGGCGACGGCAACTACCAGCTGCAGAAGTTCCTCGAGAGCGAGGGCGGCGAGAACGACATCCAGCTGACGACGGCGTGGCTCCTCTACAACATCTGGGAGGTCAGCCGCGACACGAAGGAGCGCCGGTATCTGCGCGGCGTCGACGGCGGCAAGTACGGCCTGTCCGACTTCGCGAGCGACGACGTCGGCGTGGCGAAGCGCCTCGCGACGCTGCGCCTCGCCGAGCTCGGCCTGCGCGTCGGCTTCCAGGCGTTCGCGCTCCCGTTCGGGCTGTTCGACTACCACCTGCCCGACATGAACCTCGTCGCCGAGGTCGCGCAGGAGCACTACTCGAACGATCTCCGTGGCGGCGAGGGCCACATGGAGGTCGGCAAGCTGATCGTCAACGCGATCAAGGCCAAGGCGAACGTCACCGTGAGCGTGAAGCCCTTCGGCTGCATGCCCTCGAGCGGCGTGTCGGACGGGGTGCAGTCGCTCATCACGGCGCGCTACCCGGGCACGATCTACTGCGCGGTCGAGACGAGCGGCGACGGCGCGACGAACTTCTACTCGCGCGTGCAGATGTACATGTTCAAGGGCCGCATCCTCGCCGAGGCCGAGCTCCAGAAGGCGTTCGAGGCGACCGGCACGACGAAGGCCGAGGTCGAGGCGTTCCTCGAGGCGCACCCGAAGTACAAGTCGCCCTTCCACCACGCGCCGCACCACGTCGCGTCGTCGGCGGCGAACCTCGTCTACGAGGTCGCGCCGATGATCACGCTGCCCGCGAGCGTCCGCGCGAAGGCGAAGCTCGCGGCGAAGGTCGCGTCGGCCCGCGCCTCGCTCGCCGCCGCGCCCGGCAAGGTGAAGCACGTCGTCGACCTCGCGCGCGACCCCGAGATCAAGGCGCGCCTGCTGCAAGACGCGTCGGTCCTCAGGGACATCGCGACGGGCAAGGCGAAGGAGCACTTCGGGCCCATCGTCGCGAAGCTCGCCGGCAAGGCGTACTTCGAGAACAACCCCGAGACGCACCACGTGACGCACGAGGCGATCGCCGCCGAGGAGTAGCCTCCACGCTGCGATCGTGCGCGCGGCGCCGCCCGAGAGGCCGGCGCCGCGTCGCGTTTCGAACGCGCGTCAGGGAACGGCGACGGGCTTCATCCAGCCCTTCTTCAGCATGCGGAGGGCGTTCGCGTGGCAGATCTTCTCGGCGAACGCGCGCCCGTACGTCGCCTCGATGCGCGCGGCGAGGTCGCGATGGTTCGCCGCGCTCTCGAGGCCGAAGAGCGTCGGCTTGATGAAGCCGTCGAGGTCCGAGCCGATCGCGAGCACGTCCTCGCCGCCCCACTTCACGAGCTCGTCGATCTGTCGGCGCACGAGGTCGAACGTGGCGTCGAAGCTCGTCGTCGGCTTCGCGCGCGGCGCGTTGACGAAGTGGTCGCAGTAGATGACGCCGCACACGCCGCCGCGCTCGGCGATGCGCTTCACGTAGGGCTCGCGCACGTTGTACCCGTAGCCGCCGTCGAACCGACAGGCGATGTGCGACGCGAAGACGGGCACGGCGCGCGCGGGATCGAGCTTGTCGAGGTAGGCGAGCGTCTCGTCCATGCCGCGCTCGCTCATGTGCGTGAGGTCGACGAGCACGCCGCGCCGCACCATCTCCTTCACGAGCACGCGCCCCGTCGGCTCGAGGCCGACGTCGGCCGGCTGCGGGAAGAGCGCGTGGTAGACGGCATCGGGCAAGAAGGGCAGCGCCGCGGTGTTCGTCGCGACGCGCCGCCAGAGGAGGTGCGCGACCGTGACGTAGCCGCAGCCCATCTCGGCGAGCTTCGCGACGTGCTCCGCGATCTTCTCGGGCGTGACGCCGACGTGGAAGCCGCCCTCGACGGCGTGGATCATCGCGAGCTCGCCCGCTGCGCGCGCCGCCTCGAGCTCGGCGTAGCTCTTCACGAAGCGCGCGCCGGAGCTCGGCGTCGCCGTCGCCTCGACGACGCGGAGGAGGCGATGCACCGAGTGGAAGTACTCGTCGCGCGGCGGCGTGCCGGGCGGCGCCTCGACGTCGATCTCGTCGAACGGGCAATACGCGGCCGAGAGCGCGACGCCGACGTTGCCTTGCTTCAGCGACGCGAGCGTGACGGCGTGCCCGCCCTCGGGGCTCGCGCGGTTGAAGAAGCGATCGGCGATCTCGAGCACGAAGAACCTCACGTGGTCGCCGAGCGACTCTTCGTGGTGGCGCTTGCCCTTGCGCCGTCGCCGGGCGGTGCGCAGCGCCGCGTGCACGCTGCGGACCTCGGGGTCGAACTGCATCGGATAGTGAGCGTGCAAATCGACGACGAAGGGCGGGTCGGCCATGCGGCGGATGAGGCCAGAACCGCGGCGACCGCGCAACGACGCTCGCGAGCGACGCGGATGTCATGGCCGACGCCTCGCCCGCTCCCCCGCGTGACCAAAATCCGCGCAAAATCGAGTGGTACAGCCGTTGCTGAAGGGTCCGTCATGCATCGCCACTTCGCTTCTCTCCTTGTTCTTGCGCCCCTCGCCGTCGCCGGCCTGCTCACGGGGTGCATGGGAAGCGCGGACTCGGAGGACGCGAACGAGCCGGGGTCGATGGCGCAGGGCGTCGGGCCGGTCGCCGACGTCGCGCTGCGAGCGACGCCCGACGGCGGGCTCGTCGCGTGCGACCTCGACACGCAAGAGCTCGTCGTGATCGACGCCTCGCTCGAGGCGACGTCTTCGCGCAGCGTCGCCGCGTGCCCCTTCGCCGTCGGCGCCGACGGCGCGCTCTTCGAGAGCGGCGCGCGAGGGCTCGTCAAGGAGACCACCGCCGGCGCGCCCATCTGGACGCAGGCGGTACCGCGCACGGCGAACCTGCTCGTCGGCGTGGTCGACCCGGGCGGGGACGTCTACGCGCTCGTCCAGGCGAACGCCGCCGAGGTCGAGTTCGCGGGCGCACAGCTCGCGCTGGGCACGTACGTCGTGAAGCTCGACCCCCAGGGGACGCTCCTGTGGACGCACGCGGCCCGCTCCGACGCGACCATGCTCGCCGCGTCGGACGGCGGCGTCGCCGTCCTCGGTCGGCGCGTGCAAGACGGCTCGACCGCGCCCATCACGGTCGACGGCGCGACCGTCGACGCGCCGGGGTACGCGTCCGTCCTCTCGTCCGACGGCGACGTCGTGAGCGTCGTCAGCCTCGGCACCGCGGGCAGCTTCAACGACGACTCGTGGATCGCGGGCGACGCCGACGGCTTCGTCACGCTCATCGCGCAGAGCCACAGCACCGTGCAGGATCACATGACCGAGATCAGCACCGCGGGCAGCGAGATCGTGCGCTGGACCTGGAGCGGCGAGCGCGTGTGGTCTCACTCGTTCAACGGCGGCGACGTGCTCGACTTCGTGTCCGACGGGCGCGGCACCATCTCGCTCGGCGTCATCGGCGCGCACTTCGACGGCGTGGGCGCCTCGGTGCCCGATCACATGGTGATCGGCTCGTACGACGCCACCGGCGCGCTGACCGGGCTCGACGACGTGGGCTCCGCGAACGACCTGTTCCAGCCCGAGGGCGACGTCGTGGTCGGCCCCAACTTCGTCTCGTTCGCGAGGGTCACCGACGGGCGCCTCATCGTGCCGATGTTCGCGAGCGCGGCGAGCATGCCGACCGACATCCTCGGCGACGTCGTGCTGCGCTCGTTCGAGTGAGCGCCCGCGCCGCGCGCGCTAGAGTGCGCGGCGATGCTCCTCTTCCAGAAGCGCTTCCACGAAGGTCTCGTGAGCGGCGCCGTCGACGTCACGTTCCGCCGCTGGGACAAGCCGCACGTGCGGCCGGGCGGCCGCTACCGCTGTCACCCGATCGGCGTGCTCGAGGTCCTCGCCGTGTCGCGCGCGCGCGTGGCGGAGCTCACCGACGACGACGCCCGCCGCAGCGGCTTCGAGTCGCGCGCGGTGCTCGTGCAGTACCTCGCCGAGGGCCCGGCCGGCGCCGTCGACGAAGCGACCGAGCTCTTCCGCGTCGAGCTCAAGCACGGTGGCGACGGGGATCGCGTCGAGATCGCGCTCGAGGATCGGCTGTCGCAGGACGACGTCGCGGTCATCAAGAAGAAGCTCGAGCGCATGGACGCCGAGTCGCCGTGGACCAAGAAGACGCTCGCGCTCATCGAGGCGAACCCGCGCGTCGCCGCGTCGAAGCTCGCGACGAAGGTCGGCCGCGAGACCGCGCCGTTCAAGGTCGACGTCCGCAAGCTGAAGAAGCTCGGCCTCACGCAGAGCTTCGAGGTCGGCTACGAGATCTCCCCGCGCGGCCGCGCCTACCTCGACGCGACGAAGCAGAAGAAGCGCGCCCGCTGAGCGTCGAATCGGACCGAGCGAAGCGAGGTCGGGGTTTGGGGCCGCTCGCGGCCCCATCGACGATCACGGCTTCGGGTGCGCGACGACCCAGTCCATCAGCGTGCCCGCGAACGACTGCTGGAAGTTCGGGATGTGGCTCCCGTTCTGGATGGTCCAGAGCTGCACGTCGGTCGACTGCGCGCAGCCGTGCCACTCGCTCACGGTGGTCTCGGCGCCGGGCAGGCTCGCCTCGATGTCCATCGGCGGCCCGCTCGTGTCGGCCGTCGTGTTGCACTGGTCGAACGTCACCCAGTCGCCGACGCTCGTCGTCGCGCCCGGGAAGGGCGGCCAGCCGGCGACGACGCTGCCGCCGTTGTACGCGACGGTCGTGTCGGCGGTGCCCTGGATGTGCAGCACCGACACCGGCGCAGACGGGTTGCACTCCGAGACGTCGAGCACCATGTCGCCCGCGAGCACGGCGATGCCGGCGATCTTGTCGGCGTGGTTGCACGCCATTCGGTACGTCATGAAGCCGCCGTTCGAGTGCCCCATCAAGAAGACGCGCTTCGGGTCGATCGCGACCTTCGACGCGATCTCGTCGATCATGCTGGTGAGGTACGCGTCGTCGTCGACGGTCGAGCCGTAGAAGTTGCAGCACGCGTCGGTCGCGTTCCAGAAGTTCTCGCCGCTCGGGTCGACGGTGCCCGTCGGGTAGACGTAGAACGCGCCGCGCGCCGCCACCTCGGGCGCGAGGTGCAGGTAGAACTCCTCGACGTCGCCCGTCGCGCCGTAGCCGTGCAGCATCATGAAGAGCGGCGCTGGCGAGCCGTCGTAGCTCGGCGGCGTGTACACCGTCGCCGGACGGACGCCGCCGACCACGAACGTCGGCGGCGCGCCGCCTGCGTTCACCCCGCCGCCGCCACCGCTCGCGCTCCCCGTCGTCGCGCCGCCTCCCGCGCCCGGCGCTGACGCCCCGGTGGAGGTCGTCATCGGCCCGGCCCCGCCCGCCGCGGTGCCCGAGGTCGCCGTCGTCGACGTGGTGTCCGACGTCGACGAGGTCGCCGCCGTGTCCGCCGTCGACGAGCCGCAGCCGACGGCCGCAGCAGCCGGGAGAGCCAGGGCGAAGGCGAAGGCGAAGGCGAAGCGCGTGTCCATGCGACCCCATAGCCGAATCCCGGCGCGGCGCACGAGAAACGTCGGGCGCTCCGCGTGTCCGGCGTCTACGTGGTCGATGAGCGGGCGCATGAGCCTCGCACCCCGAGCCCGAGCCGAGCCCGAGCCCGAGCCCGAGCCGAGCCCGAGCCCGAGCCCGCACCCGAGC
>DASYCF010000671.1:0-3861 GCA_036500365.1 Byssovorax sp. | reverse complement strand
TGCCCTCGCCCACGCCGACGTTCACGGGATCGAGCGTCCGCTTCGCGTCGAGGCCGCGGACCATCGCCTCGGCGCCGTCGTCGACGTAGAGCCACTCGCGCACGGGGCTGCCCGTTCCCCACACGGTGACCGTCGGCAGCCCCTCGTCGCGCGCGCGGAGCATCTTCATCACGAGCGCGCCGAGCGCGTGCGAGCGCACCTCCTCGAAGTGGTCCTCGGGGCCGTACATGTTCGAGAGGATGAGGTTCACGCTGTCGACGCCGTACTGCTTCTCGTAGGCGTAGGCGCCGACCCACGACGCCTTCCGCGCGAAGCCGTAGACGAGCACGGACTCGTGGAGCGGACCGTCCCAGAGCTCGTCCTCGCGGAAGAGCGAGAGCCGCGCGGGGTACGCGCAGTTCGCGATCGGGTTCACGAGCCTGCGCACGCCGTGCGCGCGGCACGCCTCGAGCAAGTTCAGCGTCATGAAGAGGTTGTTGCGGAACATCTCGGCCGGGTGCTCGAGGCCGAAGCCGATGCCACCGACGTACGCCGCGCAGTGCAGCACCGCCGCCGGCTTCACGTCGCGAAAGAGCGCGTCCGCCGCCGCCGGGTCGCGGAGGTCGACGCCGAGCGACAGCGAAGTCGCGGTGTGTTCCAGGGCCCGCGCCGTCAGGAGCCTCCGCACACGCTTGCCGAGAAACCCGGTGGCCCCGGTGACGAGAATCACGCGCGCGGGTTCTACTCCATCGGGACGAAGATTTCACGATCACGCAAATTGACCGCGCAAAGAGAGGTCGGGCTCGCGCCCATCGCAGACGATCGCGCGCGAAGTCCGCACGCGCCGCGCGCGCGACGTCGCGGGTCAGGGGCATTCCCTTCCCCTCCCTGGTTCGATAGCCTGAGTCGTTGTGCTGGTGACGCCTGGTACCCGTTTGGCGCGACGATATCGCGCCGAGGAGCTGCTCGGGCGCGGGGGGATGGGCGAGGTCTGGCGCTGCTTCGATATGGAGCGGCGCGCCAACGTCGCGATCAAGAGCATCAAGCCGGAGCTGCTCCAAAATCGCGGCGCCGCGCGCATGTTCCACGCCGAGGTGGTGACGACGGCGCGCCTCAACCACCCGGGCATCGTGCCCGTGTTCGATCTCATCCGTGAAGGCGACGCGACCCTCCTCGTCATGGCGTTTCGCGACGGCGCGCCGCTCTCGCGCTACGCCAGCGGCTCGACGCCGCCCGCGTTCGCGGCCGTGCGGAGGTTGCTCCAGCAAATCCTCTCCGCGCTGGCATACGCGCACGCGCACGGCGTGCTGCACCTCGACATCAAGCCCGACAACGTCGTCGTCGAGCGCAGCGAGGGCGCCGAGCGCGCGACGCTCGTCGACTTCGGCATCGCGCGCGTCCGCCACCCGGGTCGCGGCGTGAAGCGGTGGACCCAGCGCGACGACCTCGTCGGCACGGTCGCTTACATGGCGCCCGAGCAGTGCGAGGGCCTCGTCGAGCGCTTCGGGCCTTGGACCGATCTCTACGCCGTCGGCATGCTCGCCTACGAGCTCTGCTGCGGGCATCGGCCGTTCGTGGAGGGCGAGGTGATCCCGACGCTGCTCGCGCGCCTCGCGGAGCCCGCGCCGCGCCTCGTGTCGACGATCGCCGGCGTCCCCGCGGCCTTCGCGGACGTCGTCGACCGACTGCTCCAGCGCGAGCCGCGCGATCGACCGCTCTGCGCGGCGGACGTGCTCGGCGCGCTCGACGCGCTCGACGCACCGGCGCAGTCGACGGGCGCGCCGCACGCGACGCGCGACAGCGGAGTCGCCGCCGTCAGCTGGGCCACGCTGCACGTCGGCGGACGCGGCGCGCACCCCGCCGACGTGGCGCCCGCGGCGACGGCGGCCGCGCGCGCGGGCGAGGCGGCGCCATCGTCGTCGCCGGACGCAGGCGCCGAGAGCGGGCGCGAGCCGACGTCGACGCGGCCGAGCGAGGCGCTCGCCGCCGCGTTCACGGCCGACCTCGATCTGCCGCTCGCGGGCGCGTACGGCCTCTTCGGTCTGCGCGAGCTCCCCGTGCTGGGCCGCGTCGAGGAGCGGCGCGCCATCTGGGACGCCGTGCACGACACCGTCGTGCTCGGTCGGACGACGGCCGTGCTCCTCGACGGACCGGCGGGCGTGGGCAAGAGCCGCCTCGCGCGGGACGCCCTCGAGCGCGGCGCGGAGCTCGGGCTCGTGACCGCGCTCGAGACCTCCTGGTCACCCGACGGCTCGGGCGACGAGGGCGCGCGCGCGCTCATCGAGAACACGTTCGACACGCGCGGCTCGACGCTCGAGAAGCTGCGCGAGCGCCTCGCGTTCTGGCTCGAGCGCGTGCCCGGCGACCACGCGTCGTTCGCGCGCGAGGTCGAGCTCTTCCTGCGCCCGCCGCCGGGTGCGCAGCTCGATCCCGGCCTGCCGCTGCGGGTCGCCGTCGAAGCGCTCGAGCGGGCCGCCGCGCTGCGGCCGGTGTTGCTGCTGCTCGACGACGTGCAGTGGAGCCGCGGGCAAGCGACCGCGCTGGTCCACGCGCTGCGCGCGCGCGAGCCGCAGCCGGCCGTCTGCGTCCTGGCCACGGCCCGCGCCGACGACGCCGACGAGCGCGCCGCGCGCAACGCCTTTCGCGAGCTCGAAGGCGTCGCGTACGTGCCCGTCGACCCGCTCGATGCGGCGAAGACGCGGCAGCTCGTGCGCGGCTTGCTCGACGTCGACGACGGCCTCTGCGACCTCCTCGCCGGCCGCGCCGAGGGCAACCCGCTGTTCGTGACGCAGCTGCTCGGGCAGCTCGTCGTCGAGGACGCCGTAGAGCGTCGCGACGGACGCTTTCGCCTCGCGCGCGCCGTCGATCTCGCCGGCGTCCCGGCCGATATCGCGAGCGTGTGGCGCCGGCGCATCGCTCGATCCGGCGCGGCGCGGCGCGACCTCGCCGCCCTCGCGCTCGTCCGGCAGCGCGTCGCGCTCGACGTCGCGGGCGCGCTCGCCGTGGCGATGGGCGGCACGTTCGACGACTCCATCACGCAAGCGCTCGCGTCGGGCCTCGTGCACCTCGACGACGGCGAGTACCGCTGGGCGCACGGGCTCCTCCGCGACTACCTGCTCCGCGACATCGACGCGGACGCGCTGCCGCAGCTGGCGAGGTACGCCGCGACCGCGCTCGAGCCGCTCGTCGGACGCGAGGACGTGCAGGCCGAGCGCGCGCGTCACCTCGCGTCCGCCGGCCAGCACCGCGAGGCGTGCGAGGCGCTCCTCTCCGCGGCCATGTGGAGCTTCCACCGCGCCGAGCCCGCGCAGCGCACGGACCGCTTCGAGCTCCTCGCGACCTGGAGCGACGCGCGCCGCTTCGCCGATCTCGCGGCGCGCGCGCGCGTCGAGCTGGGCCTGCGCGCCGCCGAGGTGGGCGACGCGGCCGCCGCCGAGGCCTGCGTCGCGCTCGCGTACGATCGCCTCGCCGCGACGACGGACGTGTCGGCGCGCGCGTGGGTCGCCCTGCAGAGCTCGCGCATCGCGCGGCTCGCCGGCAGGCTCGACGTCGGCGCCCAGCGCACGCAGGAGGCGCTCGAGGCCGCGCGCGCCGGCGACGTCCCCGAGGTCGAAGGCCTCGCGCTGCTGATGCTCGGCCTCGACTGCTTCCGCTCGGCGCGGCTCGACGAGGCGCGCTCGTACTACGCCTGCGCGCTCGAGCGCTTCCGCGAGGTCGGCAGCGTCGTCGGCGAGGCGCAGGTCCTCGTCCACATCATCAACCTCGCCGCACCGGCCGACGCGCTCGTCGTCGCCAGCCGCGCGATCGAGCGCGCGCGGGAGGCTGGCGCCCTCCGCCTCGAGCTCATGGCGCGTCAGGTGTCGATCCCGTGGCTGTGGGAGG
>DASYCF010000670.1:0-1884 GCA_036500365.1 Byssovorax sp. | reverse complement strand
CGGCGGAGTCGCCGCCATCTTGATGGGCAAGCAGTTCGCGATCGGCGAGGCGTGGGGCGTCCTCCTCGGGAGCTCGATGCTGCTGATCGGCACGACCGACCGCCTCGGCCTCTCGCCCATCGCGGCGATGTTCGCGATGGGCCTGGCGCTGTCGGCGCTCTCGCCGCACCGCGCCGAGGTCGGCCTCATGGTCGCGCCGACGGAGCGCGCCGTGCTCCTGCCGTCGCTGCTCCTCGCGGGCGCGAACGTGCACTTCGGCTCGACGAAATGGCTCCCGTGGTTCGTCGCCACGTGCGTCGCGGCGCGCGGGGTCACGAAGCTGCTCGTCGGCGTCGGCCTCTTCGGCGTGTCGCCTTCTGCGCGTCGCGCGGGGCCGACGCTCGGCGTCGGGCTCTTGTCGGCGGGTGCGCTCTCCATGTGCATCGGGCTCACGTTCACGCTGCGCTTCCCGGGGCCGATCGGCGACGCGGTGCTCGCTTCGGCGGCCGTGGTCACCGCGCTCGGCGAGTTCGTCGGGCCGTCGGCGCTGCGGGCTGCGCTGCGTCGTGCCGGCGAGATCGTCGACGCGCCGAAGGGCGCCGGCGCGACCGCCACGCCGCCGCCGATCGCGCCTGCCGGCGGGACGTCGTGAGCGCCGGCCCGTCGAAGCCGAAGACCGCGCGCGCGCGCGCCCTGCAGGCGTTCGTGCTCGCGCTCCTGTTCGCGCTCATGCTCGGCGTGACGCGCGTGATGCCCGCGCTCGAGGGCGGCGGCGCGACGGTCGCGGCCATCGGCTTCCTCCTGCTCGCCGGCACCCTGATGTCCGAGCTCTTCGAGATCGTCGGCCTGCCGCACCTCTCCGGCTACCTCGCCGCGGGGATCGTCGCGGGGCCGTACGCGCTCAGGCTCCTCGATCATCACACGGTCGATGCGCTGACGAACGTCAACGCGCTCGCCCTCGCGCTCATCGCGCTCGAGGGCGGCGCCGAGCTCCGGGTGTCGGCGCTGCGCGAGGGGTTCCGCGGCCTCGCGTGGGCGATGTTCATGCAGACGGTGCCGATCATGCTCATCGTCGGCGCCGTGTTCGTCCTCGCGCGGCCGCTGATGCCCTTCATGAGCTCGCTCGGCTTCTCCGCCGTCCTCGGCGCGGGCCTCCTGTGGGGCGTCGTCGCGATGACGCGCAGCCCCTCCGCCGCGCTCGGCATCCTGTCGCAGACCCGCGCCAGCGGGCCGGTCGCCAAGTTCACGCTGAACTTCGTCATGGCGAGCGACATCGTCGTCGTC
Source organism: Byssovorax sp. (assembly GCA_036500365.1). Classification (GTDB taxonomy): domain Bacteria; phylum Myxococcota_A; class Polyangia; order Polyangiales; family Polyangiaceae; genus DASYCF01. The sequence goes on along the minus strand of DASYCF010000670.1, from coordinate 621 downwards.
GTGTTGATGGCCGCGGGCATCATGCTCGCGCGCCCGCTCGTCGATCCCGGCGGCTCGTTCTCGATCTCGGAGTTCAAGACGCTCGGCCACGAGCTCCTCGGCAGCGTCGCGCTCGGCACGTCGCTCGGCCTCGTCCTCGCGCTCTACCTGCGCTTCGTCGGCAAGCAGCTCGTCGTCGTCTTCCTCGCCCTCGGCTTCGGCATGAGCGAGGTGCTCAAGTACCTCGGCGTCGAGGCGCTGCTCACCTTCATGGTCGCCGGCTTCATCGTGCAGAACCTGTCCAAGCAGGGCGACAAGCTCGTGCACGCGATCCAGCGCATGGGCGGCGTCGTCTACATCGTCTTCTTCGCGACGGCGGGCGCGCACCTCGACGTGCCGCTGCTCCAGCGCCTCTGGCCCGTCGCGCTCCTCTTCTTCGTCGCGCGCGCTGCGGTCACGATCGTCGCCGCGCGCATCGCCGGCTACGCGGCGAAGGATCCGCCGATCTTGAAGCGCTGGGCGTGGGCGGGGCTCATCTCGCAGGCCGGCGTGGCGCTCGGCGTGTCGAACCTCATCGCCACGCAGTTCCCGTCGTTCGGCGCGGGCTTCCGCGCGATCGCGGTCGCGTGCATCGCGCTGAAC
>DASYCF010000669.1:0-2956 GCA_036500365.1 Byssovorax sp. | reverse complement strand
CGAGCGCAACGACACGCGCCGCGCGAACGGCAACAAGAAGAAGAAGAAGAACCTCGGGCAGTAGCGCCCGCGGCGCGCGCGCTCAGAACGTGACGCGCAGGCCCGCCTCGGCGGGCGACACGAACACCTCGGCGCGCGTCGACGGCCGCGCGTCGACCGGCACCATGCGACCCGCGACGAGCCACGTGGGAAAGCCGATGCCGCCCGCGATCGCGCCGCCGAACATCATCGCCATGCCGACGTCGCGCTTGGCCGTGTCGTCTCGCGTGAGGCACACGGTCGACGTGTCGCAGTAGACGTCGATCGCGTCCTTCGCGCTCGCGGTGATGATCGCGCCCGTGATCGTCGACGCGACGCCGAGGCTCGTCATGAGGATGCCGACCACCATCAGCGCGCCGTGCGCGCGGTGCATCGGCACGACCGCCGTGCCGTGCGCGAGCGTGTCGTAGTCGGGGGTGATCGGCGGGGAAGGCGCAGCGCCGGCGACCGGGCCGACCGCGGGCGCCGACGCGGACGGCGGCGCAGCGACCGGCGGCGCAGCGACCGGCGCGCTCGACGGCGACGACGCGGGCGGTGACGCAGCGCCGGACGGCGCATCTTGAGCGACCGCGGCGCGCGTCGACAGGGCGAGCGCGACCGCGACGACGCAGCTGATCGAGCGCCTCATCCGGCGATAGACGACCGCACACGCGGCCGCCGGTCAAGCTCAGCCGTACGGGTCGTCCTTCGGCGCGGCCTTCTTCGGCGGCGGCGCGGGGGGCTTGTCCTTCGGCGGCGGCGGCGCGGCGGCCGGCTCGGCCTTCGGCTTCTTCGGCTTGGCCGCCTCGGGAGGAGGCGCCGCGGGCGCTGCGCTGGGCTTCGCCGTGGGTGCGTGCGCGGCGGGCGCTGCGCTCGCCACGGGCGGAGCGCTCGGCGCAGGCGCCGCGCTCGCGACGGGCGCGCCGGTCGCTTCGGCCGCGGCCGTCGGCGCGGGCGGAGGGGGCTCAAGCGGAGGCGCGGTGATTTGCGGCGCCGCGGTGACGACCGTGGGCGGGGACGTGTCGATCGGCGGCGCCGTCGGCAGCGCGGCGGCGCTCGCAGACGACGCCGCGGGCTCGGCGTGCTTGCCGCTGAAGCCGCCCTGCGTCGCGAAGAGGACCACGGAGCCGACGGCGATCGCGCCGACGACCATCAGGATCGTTCGATCGCGCTTCGCGCGCTTCGCCTCGGCGGCTGCCGCGGCGACCGCGCCGCTGTCGGGCGCGTCGCTCTCGCGCTCGTCGTCTTCCTTCACCGCGGCGCGGGCGCGCGCGATCTTGGCGTCCCTCGCCGGCACGGACGCGCCCCGGCCGCGGCCGCCAGGTCGCCGCACGGCCACACCCTTCGCGTCGTCGTCGGCGGCCGCGCCGATCCTGGTGTTCGCGGGGAGGGAACTGATCGACGGGCTCGACGTGATCGACGGGTTCGACGCGCGGAGCGCCCGCTGCTGCTGCTCCTTGCGCTTCGCGCGCGACGGCTTCTTGCTCACGCGTCGCACCCTACCATCGCTGCCGCCAGGTGGATCGTGCGCGCAAACGGCCTCGCCAGAGGCGCGCGACGCCGCCGCTTGACACTCGATACTCCCTGAGTATCCTGCGCGTCCCCGTTCTCCCGGGGGCCTGTAGGAACATGCCGACCATCAGCCAGCTCATCCGCCAGGGCCGCGAAGCCGCTCGTTACAAGACGGCCTCGCCTGCGCTCAAGTCGTGCCCCCAGCGGCGCGGCGTCTGCGTCCGTGTCTACACGACGACGCCGAAGAAGCCCAACTCCGCGCTCCGCAAGGTGTGCCGCGTCCGCCTCACGAATCAGATGGAGGTGACGAGCTACATCCCCGGCGAGGGCCACAACCTGCAGGAGCACTCCGTCGTGCTCATCCGCGGCGGCCGCGTGAAGGACCTGCCGGGCGTGCGCTACCACGTCGTCCGCGGCACGCTCGACGCGTCCGGCGCGTCGGGCCCGAGCTCCACCAACAAGGCGAACCGCAACCGCAAGCGCTCGAAGTACGGCGTGAAGCGCTCGAAGAAGTAGGAAAACGAAATGCCTCGTCGTCGCGAAGTCCCGAAGCGCCGCATCATCCCGGACCCCAAGTTCAAGGACAAGCTCGTCGCCAAGTTCACGAACAGCATCATGCTGAGCGGCAAGAAGGCGACGGCCGAAGGCATCCTCTACGGCGCGTTCGACATCATCCGCGACCGCTTCAAGGAGGACGCGATCGAGACCTTCCGCAAGGCGCTCGACAACGTGAAGCCCAAGCTCGAGGTGAAGAGCCGGCGCGTCGGCGGCGCGACCTACCAGGTCCCCGTCGAGGTGCGGCCCGAGCGCCGCGTCGCCCTCGCGATGCGCTGGCTCGTCACGTACTCGCGCGCCCGCGGCGAGAAGACGATGCGCGAGCGCCTCGCCGCCGAGCTCGTCGACGCAGCGCAGAACCGCGGCAACGCCGTGAAGAAGCGCGACGACACGCACAAGATGGCCGAGGCCAACAAGGCCTTCGCCCACTACCGCTGGTGACGATGGGGCCGCAAGCGCCCCATCCCGCGACCTCGCTGCGCTCGGTTTGTTGCAGCGATGAAGTGGTTCCAGAGTTCGCAGGATTCAACTTCGAGGAGGCGCGCTAGCGCGATGATCGGTCGGACATAAGGATCGGGTTGCTCCGTAGCCGCACGAGAGTCCGCGTTCGCGGCTCTCGCCCACAGCACGAAGAAGCACCCCGACACCCTCTCCAGGTTCCTCAGCGTCTGCCCAACCGCGGCAGACCGGCGGCCGGCAGCTCGAAACAGGGCGCCCGCCGCGGAACGGACTGGAGAGGGTGTCTTGCATCCAGCGTCCGAAGCACCGCATCTCTCGCACGGCACGACACCACGATGGCCCGCGATCACTCGCTCGAGCGGACGCGCAACATCGGGATCATGGCCCACATCGACGCGGGCAAGACCACCGT
>DASYCF010000668.1:0-4026 GCA_036500365.1 Byssovorax sp. | reverse complement strand
CGACTGGCTCACGTCCTTCTTCTTGCGCTTCGCCTCGACGACGGCGACGGCCTCGAGGCCCACGAACAGCACGTAGTCGGCGCGGTCGCTCGCGCTCTTCGCGCCCTCGGCGGCGACGCGCCACTCGGCGATCGCGCGATGGAGGCCCTTCTGCGGGCGCGCGCCGTTCGCCTCGGTCAGCGTCTCGGAGTCGACCTCCCAGCCGGCGGCCCGGAGCTCCGCGTCGATGAGCCTGCGCGTCGCGGCCTCGTCGAGCTCGACCCTCTCGCCGGCGCCAGCCGCCAGCGCGACGACCGCGTCGACGGCGGCGGGCGGCGCGGCGACGGCCGCAGCCTGGAGCGCGGCGAGCTCGGCCGCGTGCTTCGCCTGGACGGCCGCGAGCGCCGCGTCCGCGTCGACCGCGAGCGACTCCCAGAGCGCGCGCTCCTCGGCGAGCTGCGCCGCGCGCTCCTCGGCAGACAGACGCCTCTTCGCCTCGTCCTCGACGGCGGCGCGCACGGCGTCGAGGTCGACCTGGCTCTTCGCGAGCTCGTCGCGCATGGCCTCGAGCGCGCGCGAGAGCGCGGCGTCTTCGCCAGCGGGATCGGGGGGCGGCACGAACGGGCCGGGGTCGAACCGCGCGTTGTTCCCGAAGGCCCGCTGGAACCAGATGGCGAGCTCACGCGCCTGCTTGAGCTGATGAAGCGCCTCGCGGTGATCTGCGCCGCCGCCGTGCGCCGCCGCGTTGCCGCTCGTGCGGAGCGCGTGAAACAGCTGACGCGGCGCGAACGGCAGCGCGCCGCGCTCGGCGAGCCGCGCGAGGAGCTCCGCCTGCGTGGCGCGCGGCTCGATCAGGACGCCGACCCTCGCCGCCGCGCGCTGCGCGAGCACCTCGCCGAACACGCGGAGCGTGGTCACGCACGGCGCCGGAAACTCGGCGAACAGCTGCTCCGCCTCGGCTCCGAGCACGGCGAGCCGCGGATCGTGGTGCCCTAGGAAATCGAAGTTGCTGGGTGGGCGAGGGCGCACGCTCGTCCCATGAGACCGCACCGCGCCGCTCCGCGAAAGCCCTTTCGGCGCGGCCGCGCCGCCCCGGCGGACGGGACGCGGCCGCTACTTGGGGGTAAGCCGGACGACATGGGCGAGGTAGGGGTCCACCCAGTAGACGCTGGTCGCGTCGACCGCGATCGCGACGACATAGCTCATGCTCGAGCCGTAGAGCTCCGTCGCCGCGCCGGAGGGGACCGGCGATTTTGCGAGGTGCCCAGAGTCGTATCCATAGAAGACCGCCGCGCCGTCGGCCGCGAGGGGCTGGGGAGCGACGAGCGCCGGGCGAATCACGGTGGGCGCGGCGCCCCCCGTGATCGGGATCGACTTGACCGAGCCGTTCGGCGAGACGCCGTCCCCAGGCTGGTTGAAGTAGAGAGTCCCGCCGACGAGGGCGATCTCGGCAGGGAACAGGAGGTTCGACGCCAGCGTCGACAGCGGCCCTCCGCCGATGGGAGCGCTGAGGATCGAGCCCGGGCTCCCGATCGCGTTCCCGTACACGCTCCAATAGATCGACGTGGCGTCGACCGCGATCCCCGCTCCATATTGAACCGGCGTGTCCACCACGATGGCCGGTGCGGCCGAGCCGTCCTTCGGCACCTTGAAGATGGCCTCGTCCGACGCCCAGTAGACGTTGTCGGCGTCCACGGTGAGGGCGGTCGCCGCGCCGACATAGCCATAGTCCGTCTCTGGCTCGCTGCCGTCGATCGGCACCCGCGCGATCGTCTGCGCGCCCGTGTCGAGCCCGTCGATGTAATAGACATAGGCCCCGTCCACGACGAGGTTGAACGGGTCCACCTCACCCGTGGTGATCGGCACGAAGTCGCCGCCGCCGATGGGGGCCTTCTCGATGGCCATTCGGATCGTCGTGTAGCTGGCGACGACGTAGATGCTCGTGGCGTCGACGGCGATGCTGCGGGTCACGCCGGCGAGGTGAAACGTGCTCGCGCAGCGGCCCGCCACGCACGCCGCCGTCGTGGGCGTCGCGGCCGCGCACGGCGAGCCGCACGCGCCGCAGTTGTCGGGGTCGCTCTCGATGTCGACGCAAGCGCCGCCGCACAGGGCGAGCGCGCCGCACGGCGCCCCGCTGCCAGTAGAGCTCGCGCTGGTGGAGCTCGCGCTGCTCGCGGTGGTGGAGCTCGCGCTGCTCGTGCTGGTGGAGCTCGCGCTGGTGACGGAGGTCACGCCGCTCGTGAAGCTCACGTTGCTCGTCGCGCCTTCGCCGGTCGTGGAGCCGACGCCGCGCTCGCCACCCCCGCTCGAGCCAGCGTCGCCGGGGTCCGACGCGCACGCCCCTGCGGCGAGCGCGAGGGCAGGGGCGGCGACGATCAGGAGCGGCAGACCAAGAAACCGATGCGTCCTCTTCATGCGCCGCCTTGTCGGTTCGCGACGCCGGCAGTTGCGCACTTTCGTCCGTCGACCGATCGAAACGCGGCGACCTTACAGCGCCGCCGTTCTTCTCTGCTCGCAGCGGCCGTCACGCGACGCGCGCGCTAGCCCTGCCTCCGCCGCCCGTACTCGGTCGGCCTCGCGTGCGCCTCGAACCTCGCGCGCGGGTCGAGGCGGCGGTGTCGGTCGAGGAAGCTGAAGTTGAAGTCGTGCAGGCACGCGCGGAGCTCGAGCGGCGCGGCCGCCACCGACGCGCGCGCGTCGACGATCATCTTGTCGATCGTCGCGGGCGCGCCGTGGACCTTCATCCGCTCGATGATCTCGCGGTGCAGCGAATTCGCGCGCGGGTTCGCGGCGACGGCGGCGCCGCGTCGCTCGGGGTTCGCGACCTCGCGCGCGGGTCGCCAGAGCTCGGCGAGCGGCTCGGCGACGGACGGGTCGGCGCGCAGCGTGGCGAGGAGCGGGTGGCTCACGATGCCGAGCTTGAGGTCGTCGTTCTCGTCGTTCGACTCACGCGCCTCGGCCACGTTCACGAGGTCGTCGACGTCCTGCTGCAGGTCGCCGAAGCGCACGTGCACCTCCGGCGCGAGGCGCGGCGCGCCGTGCACGACGAGCGCGCTGTCGAGCGCGTACGCGTTGACGGGCGCGACGGCGTCGCAGCGGTGCCGCGTCCACGCCTCGAACGACGCGACCGAGATCGCCGGGTAGCGCGCCGCGTGCTCCCACACCTCGAGCGCGCACAGGTTCTCGAAGAGCCGCGTCAGCAGCGGCAGCGCCGCGGGCAAGACGAGGAGCGTGCGGTCGACGAGCGTCGAGTACAGAAAGCCCGACAGCGCCGCCGCCGACGCCGCGCCGTGCCGGTGCGGGTACGTCGGCCGATTCGAACGCGACGGCGTGTGGTCGACGGTGTCGTCGTAGAGCGCGATCAGCTCCATCGTGAGCATCTGCCAAGGCAGGTACGCGCGGTGCCGCTCGGTGATGCCGCCCGCCGCGTCGGCGAGCGCGAGGTACATGATCGGCAGCAGCATGAACGCGGGCTGCGGACGGCTCACGACGGCGGAGAGGTAGTGCTCGCGCACGACCTCGGGCACCGCCAGCGCACGGAGCTCGTCGCGCGCGTCCTCGAGCAGCGCGCGGTAGCGCCGATGGTGCGCGGTGAACGCCGCCTGGAACTGGTGCGGCGGCTCGACCTCTTCACGGTGCGCGGTCAGGTCTTGCATGGTGCTCACGCGGGGCGCGCGTTCTCCTGGTCGATGACGCGCGCGATCGCGCCGAGGTCCTTCACGGTGCGCGCGGCGAGGTCGTGGTCCTTGCGGTCGCGCGCGACGTGGTAGGCGCGCATGCCGGCGGCGGCGGCGCCGTCGACCGAGGCCTTCGTGTCGTCGAAGAAGACGCACTCGCGCGGGTCGACGCCGAGCGCCGACGCCGCGGCGAGGAACGCGCGCGGCGCGGGCTTCTTCACGCCGAGGAGCTGCGCCGACAGCGCGACGTCGACGAGCCCGGCGAGGCCGGCGAGCGCGAGCATGCGCGTCGGGCCGAGGCCGGCGGAGTTGTTCGTGAGCACGCCGACCTTGAGCCCGCGCCGGCGCGCCTCCTCGAGCGCGGGCGCCG
>DASYCF010000667.1:0-6786 GCA_036500365.1 Byssovorax sp. | reverse complement strand
TCCGCTACGACATCGGCATGCGCCGCCCGGTCAACAACGCGGTGCTCGCGGGGTACGCCGTCTATCACTCGGGCCGCGCCGAGCTCGACGCGCTCTACGCGGCCTGCGGCGAGAGCGCCGCGCGCGTCGTCGCGTCGCTCCGCCACCTCGACCCTGCCTCGTTCCGCCGCCGCCACGACGAGGCGATCGGCCGCGCCCTCCGACCGCTCATCGCAGCACACTGCCCGCGTTGACGGTCGTCGCGAGCTACGGCGCGCTCCGCGCGATGCGCTCGTTCAAGTAGGCGCGCGCGTCGGGCAGCACGTCGAACGTCTCGAAGGCGCGCTCGAGGTCCGCGGGGTTCGCGCGGAGGTGGTCGAGCGCGCGCGCGAACGCGACGTCGATCGACGGTCCGTACGCCTCGCGCGCCTTGTCCCAGGCGACCTCCGGCAGCCCGCCGAGCGCGCGCTCGAGCATCAACAGATCGAGCGCGTCACGTCCGAGCGCGGCGTCGTCGTTCAGCCGGTCGTCGTTCGCAAGGAGCTTCTCGGCGACCATGTCGGCGTCGCAGAGGCGCGCGACCGGCAGGTACGGGTCGGCGACACCCTCGAGCTCGACGCGCGCCTCGCGGACGACCTCGATCTTGATCGGCGCGCCTCCGACGGCGACCGCGCCGCGGATGCCATAGCGGTCGGCGCGCGCCTGGCGGACGACGACGACGTCGCGACGGAAGAGCGCGCGGAGGCCCGCGTCGAACACGCGTCCGCGGAGGGCGCGGTAGCCCGCGGCGTCGGCGCACAGCAGATCGACGTCGCGCGAGACGCGGTAGCCGCCGCAGCGGAGCGCGACGCCGGCGCCGCCGCCGAGCCAGCAGCCCGCCTCGCGCAGCGCATTCGCGTCGAGCGCGTCGAGCAGCGCGAGGACAGGCTCGTACGCGGCGCGGTCAACCAAGCCACGCCCCGTTCGCGAAGCGCGCGACGAGCGCGTCGAACAGCGAGCGCTCCGCTGCCGTCATCGACGCGGGGTCGATCCACTGGCGGTTCGACTCGTAGAGCGCGAACGCCTCACGCTCGACGACGCGTCGCTCCCGGCGGTTCCACGCGACGAACGCGAGCTGCGGGTAGGCGTCGACGAGGACCACGCCGCAAGCTTACCGCGGCCCTGTCGATCGAGCTCGAGGTCGAACCCGAAGCGGGTGCTGGCGGGCGCTCACCACTTGGCGGCGCCGGGCTGCGTGAACGGCGCGAGCGGGTCGCCGAGCGGCTGCGTCGCGCCCTTGGCCCAATCGGGCATGTCGAGGAGGGACGTGGTTGCCGGGTCGAGCGTCGCGCTCGCGGTCGTCTTCGGGCCGTACACCCACACGTTCGGCGCGCCGGCGACCACGTTCATGCCGCAGCTGCAGTCGTCGCCCACGCGGCACGCGGGGCGGAGCGCGATCGATACCGAGTCGCTCCCCGTGAGCAGCGGGCAGTCGCCGAGGTGCAGGGTCGTGAACGGGTCGGCGTTCGCCGCGGGCTCGAGGTGCAGGCCGACGAGCACGCTCTTCTGGCCCGTGACGATGGGCACGCCGCCGCGCGGGCTCGCGTTCGCCGCCGCGGCGGCGCAGTGCTTCTGGACCTCGTCGAAGCTCATCTTGTTGAGCGACCCGTCGGCCGCGCGCGAGGCGGAGCCCGGGTAGAACTCGTTCTGCAGGTAGCGGCTGTCCGTCATCGCGAAGCCGGTGTTCTGCGTCTTCGCGAACGAGCCGTCTGCATTCACGCCCTCGCCGAGCGCGTGATTCAGCGCGACCGAGTTCTCGCCGACCTGCCCCGCGGGGCCGTTCTCGGCGTAGAGGCCGTACGCGCTCTTGCCCGTCTTCGGATCGGTGACGCGCACGCAGTCGCCGCCCTTGAGGCCCATGTCGTGGAACGGGTTGCCGGGCACGTTCACCGGCGACTTCCAGATCGGCTTGCCCTTGCTGGTCACGCCGTCCTGCACGCGCGGCAGCACGACGAACGGATCGGTGCGCCCGTTGAACGTGCTGCCGCCCTGCGAGTACGAGGTCGACGGCTGCCAGTCCGGGTCGTCGCCCTTGCTCGGCGCGCCGTCGGTGCACGAGTCCATGCCCGATTTGTAGCCGAACGCGGTCGTCTGCCCGTTCGCGTCCTGCGCGCTCCAGAAGTCACGCCCCTTCTTGGGCGTGTACTTGCCCTTCTTGTCCTTCTTCGTGGCCACGGACGAGAAGCGGTCGTCCTCGTTCGACAAGAGGACGTACTGGTTCACGTGCGCCATTTCGTTCGCCATGGTGCCTCACCCGCCTCGGAGCTCGAGAGAGCCCACGATGTCGTCCATCCACCGATCGCAGAGCGCGCTGTCGCCGAACGGCGTGCGCATCGCGAGGATCATCCACACGCCGCCGTCGAGCAGGTGGGCCTGCCGCTGGTAGATCGTGCGCGTGTCGTGCCGCCAGCGCGCGCGCACCTCGAACACGGGCCCGGCGGCGACCGTCGCCTCGCGCTCGCCGAGCACCGAGTAGCCCGAGAAGCGCTTCGCCTCCTCGAGGATCCGCGCCTGGATCGCCTCGCGCAGCGTCTGGCCCTCCGGCAGGCGGCGGCGCATGACGACGAGGCCCGCGACCTCGCCCTCGCGCAGCTTCACCTCGAAGACGTGGTTGGTCTGATCCTCGAACGCGGGCTCCGGCAGCTCGATCGAGAAGTCGTTCGCGAGGTATTTCACGCGGCGCCTCCAGCGAGCCACGCGACGCCGCCGGGCGCCGCGCCGACGTCGATCACGGCCGCGCCCTCGGCCGCGGCGGCGACCTCGCGCGAGCTCGTCGCGAGGAAGATCTGATTGTCGACGCCGAGCGCGCGCAGGCCCGCGAGGAACGCCGCGGCCTCGCCGGGGGCGAGGTGGAGCTCCGGCCGATCGACGAGCACGATCGAGTGATCGAGCCCGATGGCGCACGCCGTCGCCGCGAAGAGGACCGCGTCGAGCTCGGCGTGCGAGAGCTCGGCCAGCGTGACGTTCGCGCCGCCGCGGCTCGTGAAGCACGCGGGCAGGCCCTCACCCAGCGCGGCGCGCGCGTAGCGGCACGTGGGCGAGAGCGCGGCGAGCTTGGCGGCGAAGACGTCGGCCTCGGCGGTGTGCGCGGCGAGCTCGCGCAGGAAGCGCCCAACGAAGGCATATTTGCGGGGCTCCTTCGTTGGCCGAAGCCGCCGCTGCTCGAGCCCGTCGAGCCCGCCGAGCGCGCCGTCGCGCGGGATCTCCCGGCGCGACGGGAAGTACTCGAATTTCCCCGTGCGCTCGTGCTCGTACCGGCCGAGGACGGCGAGCAGCCCGTCGTCCGCGTCCCAGGCGACGCGGTGCTGCTGGAGCTGCACCTCGGCGTCGACGTCGGTCTGCATCAGGTTGGCGAACGCCTGCTCCTCTTCGTTCAAGTAGAACGTGAGCGCGACCTTCGCGAGCACGTCGCCGCCGGCGATCCACGGGCGGCCGACGAGCATGGGACCGTACGGCGCGAGCCCCTCCTTCGCCGCGAAGATCGCCTCGAGCGCGCGCGTCTTGCCGGTCGCGGGGCCGCCGACGACGAGCACCAGATCACGCGGCACGCCGCGCGCGTCGCCGAGCTCGTGCGCGCCGTCGGGCACACCGCGGATGCCGAGGAACGTGACCCTCCGGATCTTCATGCCGCGCCCAAAACGATACGCGCGACCGCGCGCACGGCGGTTGAAATCTTCTAAGCCTTTCTGCGCGAGCCCCCGCGACCGGGCGGCGCGCGATCCGAGTCAGCGCCCCGACGTCGCGGGCGCGGCGGGCGCGGCAGGCCGCGCAGCGCACTTCATCGCCGTGAGGCGGACGGCGCGCCCGTGCTGCCGCGCGACGAGCATGACGCCCGGCGCGCCCGCCATGATCTCGCCGTTCGCGAGCGCAGGCTCGATGTCGAGCGCCTCGGTGAGCTCGCCGTGGTCGGTCATCGACGCGAGGTAGCCTCGGCCGGCGATGCCGTTCATCGAGAGCCAGCCCGGCAGCATCGTCGGCGCGCCGACGCCCGCGGCGACGTCGTCCTTGGCCGCGTGCGCCTCGACCGCGCCGTCGAGCTTCACGAGCGCGGTCGCGAGCCGCCCGCCGGCCGAGCCCGTCGGCGTGTCGTCGTCGCGGTACGCCACGAGCGCGCCGCCGTCGGCCCCGAGGCGCAGATCGTAGGCGAGCACCGCGCCCTCCTTCGACGTCACGGCGCGCGCCGCCCCGGCCGGTCCGCCTGCCTCGTCGAGGGGCATCACCTCGATCCACCGGTGATCGACCGCCTCGCCCGCGGGCACGTCGGTGTCGACCTCTTCGCTGTTCTCGTCGTCGAGCACCTTGGGCTTCGCGGGCTTCTTCGCGACGCCGCCGTCGACCGTGCTGGCCTCGCCGTGGGCGACCCAGGCGAGCCAGAAGCCGCCCGGGCGCGCGACGACGCGCGGGTTCTCGCCGTCGGTCTCGGGGCGCGAGAGCGCCCGCGGCTCTGCGATCATCTTGAGCGAGCCGACGTCGAGCGACGCGACGTCGACGATCCCGCGCTCGCCGTCGCCCGACACGTCCTCCCACGCGACGACCGCGCGCCCGCCCGCGGTCACGACGTCGACCGCGTTCGAGTCCTGCTTCTGCACCTTGAGCTCGGGGCCCCAGGCGATCTGTTCGCCGGTGACCTTGCCGAGCTTCAGCGCGCGCCCGCCCGCGTTCGGCTCGAGGAACGCGACGACGACGGACGCGCCCGCGCCCGCGACGACCGGCGGATCGAAGTCGCCGCGGAGGCGCGCGAGCCGGACCAGCGTGCCGCTCTTCGCGTCGACGCCGAGCGTCGCGAGCATCGCCACCGTGCCGCCCTCGGCCTCGCGCAGGGCTCCGATCGCGAAGCCGCCGTCGAACGCGGCGCCGCGCCCGACCTCGACCGCGAACGGCGCGTTCGGGTCGTCGGCAGACGAGTCGGCGCCGGCGTCGGGCGCGGGCTTCGGCTCGTCGCCGATCACGAACCCCTCCGCGTTCACGTCGGCGCAGCGCGGCGGGAGCTCTGCGCTGGCCGTCGGCGCGGCGCTGACGTCCGCGCGCGCGGCGCTCGGCGTCGCCGTCGGCTCCGCGGGCGCGGTCTCGCGCTCGGAGCGGAACGTGCGCACCGCGATCACGACGACGACGATGAGCGCCAGCGTCGCGACGATGCGCGGGGCCGGGCTCGTCGCGCGCGGCTGCTCGAGCTTCGGCGGATCGAGCCGGCTGCCGCGATCACCACCCGGTCGGGCGGCGCCGTCGGAGTCGGGCGAGCTCGTGCGCCCGGACGACGCGCCCAGCCCCGAAAATCGCGGCTTCGCCTTCCGGTCCGGGACGGAGATCTTGCGCGCCACGCCGGCGTCGTACCGCAACTCCCACCGCGGTGCCGCCTCGTGATCGCCACGGGGCCACAGTAGGATGAACGACATGAAGCTTTGGTCCTTGGGCGTGGCGACGATCGCGCTCGTCACGTCGGCGTTCGTCGCGGCGAGCGGAGGGTGCGGCGCCCGCGCCGAGCTCCCGCCGCTCGAGGGCGGCGCCGGCGGCGCAGGCGCGACGGCAGGCCCGACGACGACGGCGAGCAGCGGCTCCGGCGGCGGCGCCTGCGCGCGCAAGGGCGCCGCGTGCGGCGGCGCAGGCGACCCCGCGTGCTGCACGAACCTCGCGTGCGAGGGCGGCGCGTGCACGCCCCAGCCCGTCTGCGTGCCCGACGGCGACGCGTGCGCGAGCACGAACGACTGCTGCCTCAACGACTGCGACAACGGCTTCTGCGGCGCCATGAGCTGCACGCCGCTCGGGAAACCTTGCGTCGGCGCGGCCCCGTGCTGCGGCAACGCGTCGTGCATCGCCGGCGTCTGCGGCGGCACCGTCTGCACGCCCGACGGCGACGGCTGCGCCAACGGCATCGAGTGCTGCAGCGGCATCTGCAACATCGACGACGCGTGCGGCAACTTCGACTGCAAGGGCGGCGGCGCGGCCTGCACCCTCGACACCGAGTGCTGCGCCGGCACGTGCACGAACGGCGCGTGCGCGAGTACCTGCGCGAACGACGGCGAGGACTGCGGCCCCGGCGGCAAGCCCTGCTGCGCCGGCGAGACCTGCCAGGGCGACGTCTGCACGAGCCCACAGTGCACGCCCGACGGTCAAGCGTGCTCGACGACGGTCCCGTGCTGCAGCGGCGCGTGCGGGAGCGACGGCGTGTGCGGCGCCTCGTGTGGAGAGGTCGGCGACGTGTGCAGCCCTTCGGCGCCGTGCTGCACGGCCGCGTGCAACGGCGGCTTCTGCGGCGGCACCACGTGCGTGCCGCTCGGTGAGTCGTGCGCGTCCGGCGAGCCGTGTTGCAACGGCGCCGCTTGCATCCAAGGGTTCTGCGAGACCACGGGCTGCACGCCCGACAACCAACCCTGCACCTCGAGCGCGTCGTGCTGCACCGGCGCCTGCGCGGGCGGCTTCTGCGGTGGCCACGCCTGCCTGCCCGACGGCGCGATGTGCGCGCCCGACCAGCCGTGCTGCTCCGGCCCGTGCGGGGCGAGCGGCGTCTGCGGCCCGCAGGTGTGCGCGCCCGACGGCACGCCGTGCATGACGGCTGCCGACTGCTGCTCGATGCAGTGCACCGCGAGCGTCTGCGGCCTCGCGATGATGTGCGCGCCGCCCGGCGGCGCGTGCAACTCCGCGATCCCCTGCTGCAACGGCCCGTGCGACGCGACCGGCCGCTGCTCGTCGGGCATGTGCTCGGCCGACGGAGCCTTCTGCACGCGCGACGGCGACTGCTGCGACGGCCTCTGCAACTCGCGCTTCGAGTGC